>NZ_BAAFGR010000175.1:0-14933 GCF_041154655.1 Nocardia sp. JMUB6875 | reverse complement strand
CGCCCACCCGCCTCCTGAAACTGGCCCTCGACATCGGCTGCGACTTCTCCATCGACACCGACGCCCACGCCCCCGGCCAACTCGACTTCCTCGGCTACGGCGCCCAACGCGCCCTCGACCTGGGCGTCCCCACCGACCGCATCATCAACACCTGGCCCGCAGACCAACTCCTCACCTGGACCACGGCCTGACCGGGTGTCACCTGATGGGGGTCCTACCGGCGTGGTGGGTCAGCGGTGGGTGAGCAGGACGAAGGTCGCCAATGTCGTGGTGACGACGGCGAACCCACCGTGCGCGAGCACAACTCGCAGGGGCAGGTTGGTGTCGGGGCCCGCGCGGTGCGCCGCGCCGGGGCCGTCGACGGCGGTGAGGCCGGAGCGGTAGGTAGGGATCCAGCGGACGAACATGGTGGCGCCGAGGGTCGCGGTCGCGGCGAGCAGGGCCACGGCGTAGGCGGCGAGGTCGTGGTTGCCGACGATGACGAAGGTGGTCCAGGTGGCGGCGGTGAGCAGGGCGAGAGTCACGTGGCCGAAGACCAGGGCGGGCGGGAGGCGGCGGTGGCGGCCGTGGCGCACCCGTGCGCGCCGCACCACGCTCCGGGTGAGCCACGCGCGGAGTATCAGGGCGCCGGAGATTGCGGTGCAGACGAGCATCGCCAACGCTGCGTACCTCACGATTACGAGATTAGGTGATATTGACCGGCCGATGGTTCGGATTCCAGCAAACGGCCAGGAATCGCGTTGTGCTCCAAGGAGGTTCGCCGCTGGGCAGAATGTCGGATCAGACATGATCGATCGACCGAGAGTGTACCCACATGGCGATTCACCGCATTCTCATCACCGGCGCCGCGGGCAATCTCGGGCGGCTCATGCGCCCGCGACTGGCCCGCCCGGACCGGGTGCTGCGGTTGCTGGATCTCGCGCGGCTGAAGCCACCGGCACCCGGCGAGCGGGTCGAGACGGTCACCGGCTCCCTCAACGACCCAGCCGTCATGGCCGCGGCCTGCGCCGACGTCGACGCCGTCATCCATCTCGGCGGCATCAGCCGCGAGGACGACTGGTCGCGCATCCTCGAGGTCAATATCGACGGAACCCGCACCGTGCTCGAGGCCGCCCGCGCGGCCGGAGTGCGAAAAGTGGTGCTGGCCTCCAGCAATCACGCGGTCGGCTACCGCCGGATCGGGGAGGCCGGGCCCGACGGGCTGCCCGGCGAGAGCACCCCGCGCCCCGACACCTACTACGGCGTGAGCAAGGCGGCGCTGGAGGCGCTCGGCAGCCTGTACCACGAGCGATTCGGAATGGATGTGTCCTGCTTGCGGATCGGCAGCTGCTTCGACAGGCCCGCCGATGTGCGGCAGCTGTCGCTGTGGCTGTCGCCCGGCGACTGCGCACGATTGCTCGAGGCGTGCCTGGCCGTCGAGCCGCCCGGCTACCGGGTGCTGTGGGGCGTCTCGGCGAATACCCGTGCGGTGGTGTCGCTTCGGGAGGCGGAAGCCATCGGCTATCGCAGCCTCGACGACGCCGAGCACTACGCCGATCGGGTACCGGCCGGCGAACTGCCCGAGCACATCGGCGGCGCGTTCCTGGAAACCCCGCTGGGGCAGGTGAATCCGCTCTGAGCCTTGCTTGCCGCGGGGCGCGAATCGCATGCGGTAGCGTCGTATGCGATCGACCCCGACGGCGGTGCATTGCACGCGGTGGATCGCCGCACGGTGGGGCGGAATCCCAACTGGGTGGAACTGGTGGCGATATGACGGACCGAGATCTGGAACTACACGCCGGGGACGCGGTGCTGACGGTCGACGCGAGCACCGGCCGCATCGAAGCCCTGCGGCTGCGCGACAACGAGATCCTGCGCCGCGGCGCACACTTCGGCAGCTTCCCGATGGCCCCGTGGTGTGGGCGCCTGCGCGACGGCATCCTGCACTGGAACGGTCGGGACTTTCAGTTCCCGCGCAATGCCGAACCCCACGCGATCCACGGCACCGTGCGCGACCACCCGTGGGACGTGCTGCGCCACACCGACACCGAGCTGATCCTGGCCCAGGACCTCCGCGCCCCCTGGCCGTTCCCCGGCCGCGTCAGCCAGTCCTTCACCCTCTCCGATACCGCCCTCGACCTCCGGATGACCATCGAGGCCACCACCGAACCGTTCCCCGCCCAACTCGGCTGGCACCCCTGGTTCGAACGCCGCCTCACCCCGGACAGCAAGGACCTGGAACTCTCCTTCACCCCGTCCTGGCAGGAACGCCGCGCGGCCGACCACCTCCCCGACGGCACCCGCATCCCTCCGCAACCCGGCCCCTGGGACGACTGCTTCGGCATGCCCGACGGCGTCCACGCCGTCCTCACCTGGCCCGGCGCGATCGAACTCACCATCACCAGCCCCTTCCAGTGGGTGGTGGTCTACGACGAACCCGCCGAAACCGTCTGCGTAGAACCGCAATCCGGCCCACCCGACGGCCTGAACACCCTTCCGCAGGTGGTGGCCCCGGGCACCCCGCTCACCGGATCCGCCGAATGGACCTGGCGCTACCTGGATTGAAATGAAACGTGTTCACATAGGCGGATATTGGGCTAGCCTCCGTGCCATCGCGTACCGCGCGAGTGTTCGGAGAGAGGATTGTCGATGAGAAGCCTTGTGTTGAAAGCCTGTACCGTCGCGGCCATCGCCACCGGGGTCGGTGCCGCGCCCGCGCTGGCCGCGCCGCTGGAGTTGCAGCCCGCGGCACCCGGCACCGCCGAGGTGGCCCCGGTGGCCGGGCTGGTGCCCGATACCGGATCGTCCGGGGTGATGAACACGATCACCTGCGGGTTGAAGAGCCTGTCGGCGTCGATGCCCTGCCTCTACACCTAGCGCGGACGGCTTTAGGATCGGGCCATGCGGAAACCGGAGGTGGCCCGATGAGCCTGGCGACACTGCTCACCCTCGCCGATTCGCGGTTGCCGATCGGTGGGCATGTGCATTCGGGCGGGGTGGAGGAGGCGGTCGCCTCCGGGTTGTTGCGTGACGTGACCACCGTCGAGCTGTATCTGCGCCGACGCGTCCGCACCTCGGGTCTGGTCGCGGCCTCCCTCGCCGCGGCCGTCGCCTCCGGCGCGCTCGATCCGGCTCTGGCCGAGCTGGAGGCCGATGCGCGCACGCCGTCGCCGTCGGCCCGGGCGGCCTCGCGCGCTCAGGGGCGCGGGCTGTTGCGTCTGGCCAAACAGGTGTGGCCGCAGGGTGATTGGCTTCCCCTCGGCCCGCGGCCGCACCTGTCCACGGTATTCGGGATGGTGGGCCGGGTCTGCGGCGCATCGCCCGAGGACATCGCGTCGGTGACCGTGTACACGACCATGACCGGCGCGGCCACCGCCGCCCAGCGGCTGCTCGCCCTCGATCCCGCGGCCGTGGCGGCCTGCACCATCCGGCTCGCCGAGGTCTGCGACGGCACCGCCCGCGAGGCCGCCAAAGCGCTTGCCGCGCTCTCCGATCCGCTGCAGGACGTCCTCGCCGAGCGCCACCTGCGCCGGGAGATGCCGCTGTTCGCGTCGTAGCAGGTCACGGGGCTGGTTACATGCGGTTTACACCGCTGGGCCAGGATGGGGTGGAAAGGAGCGAACATGCCACCTCACCTCATCGACGGGGAACCGCACGATCACAGCCACGACCGCCCCAAGCGGGAGCGGACGCCGGGGGAGCCGCTCCGGATCGGGATCGGCGGACCGGTCGGATCGGGGAAGACCGCGCTGACGGCCGCCCTGTGCCGGCAGCTGCGCGACGAACTGTCGCTCGCGGTCCTGACCAATGACATCTACACCACCGAGGACGCGGACTTCCTGCGCCGCCACGCGGTGCTGCCGGACGAGCGCATCACCGCGGTCCAGACCGGCGGCTGCCCGCACACCGCCATTCGCGATGACATCACCGCGAACCTCGACGCCATCGACGACCTGATCGAGGCGAACCCGCCGCTGGACCTGATCCTGGTGGAATCGGGCGGCGACAACCTGACCGCCACCTTCTCCTCGGGCCTGATCGACGCCCAGATCTTCGTCGTCGACGTGGCCGGCGGCGACAAGGTGCCGCGCAAGGGCGGCCCGGGTGTCACCTGGTCTGACCTCCTGGTCATCAACAAGACCGACCTCGCGCCCATGGTCGGCGCGGATCTGGGTGTCATGGACCGGGATTCGACCAAGGTGCGTGAGGGCCGCCCGTTCGTGTTCACCTCGCTGACCGAGGATCCGGCCGCGACGCCGGTGCTCACCTGGGTGCGCGAGCAGCTGCGCCTGGCCGCCGAGCAGGACGCGGCCGCCTCGAATTCGGCGGCGGGCATTGCCCATTCGCACTGAGCTCCGCATCACCGCGACCGCCGGGACGCTGCCGCACATTCACGCGGTCGGCGGCCTGGCGGCGCGGCGCACCGGGATCGACACGGTGCACTTCATCGGCACGGCCGCCACCCCTCTGGGGGGAGACGTGCTGGATATCGTTGTCTCCGTGGGGGAGGGCGCACGCCTGGCCGTGCGCTCGGTCGCCGCCACCATCGCCCTGCCCGGCAGGGAGACGCGGAAGTCGGTCGCCAACTGGCGCTTCGACGTGGCGGCGGGCGGCACACTGGATTTCGATCCGGAGCCCACCGTGGTCGCGGGCGGAGCCGAACACGAGACCTTCACCACGGTCCGGCTGGAAGAGGGTGCGCGCCTGCGCCTTCGGGAGCGCGTCCAGATCGGCCGCACCGGCGAGGACCACGGCTACTGGAGCGGCGAACTGACCGCCGACGTCGGGCCGACCCCGCTGCTGAGGCACCGCCTCGAACTCGGCGCGGATGCCCTCACCGACGACGCCTTGTCCAGCCCGCGCGCCCTGGAGAGCGTCCTCACCTACCCCGACGACCGGCAATCGGAAACCACCGGCCTGGACGAGGCCCTACTCCCACTGGCCGCGGGCGGCACGCTGTTCACGCGTACCGCCCGCTTGTTGATGGCCTGAGCCGCAACGACTCTCAATTCGAGGTGAATGCCTGTCCCGTCGCGACTGTGTGTCTTCGTACCTAGAATGCGCATCCGGTTGGATGGTCTGCTATCCACATGAGGATTCGTAGAAGTCGGCTCCAGAAGAGCGACGATCTGAATGCCGCGCTTCGCGCTGTTTCGGAGTTCAACCGCATTATTGTGGCGGCCGACACAAAGGTCGGATTTTTGCTGACCGCAAACGGTTTCGCTTTGATGGGACTGGTGACGAGTTCACGAACACCGTCAAACCTTCTGGTCAGCGTGATCGCGACGGTGCTCGAAATCGTCTTGCTGGTGTGCATGGGCTACCTTGCCGCCACACTACGACCCAGTCTGCAAGGTTCGGGTGCGGTGAATTGGTTCAGTTTTCCGACCTTCCCGGTCGAGACTGATACTCGGCCTCCCGAGCCGATGCTGGCCGATCAAGCATGGCAGCAGGCTGCCATGCTTGCTCAGATCGCCCAACGCAAGTATCGGCGGTTCATAATTGCGCTGCGCTGGAGCGCATTCAGCTTATTCATGTTTCTGTGCTGGTTCACCGCTGTGCTGTACAGCACCACCGTTGTGTGATCAGGGTTCTTTAGGATGTCCTGCCACCTGAACCCACTGCTGCGCTGGTGAAACGCACGGTGCCGTGTCTCCCACGCAGGTTCGGCTGTTCCACAACAGGAAACCTAAGACAAGAAGGACGGCGGCGATCGTTCGGGAGGCTTTAGCCCCCGATCGGATCATCCGCAGCACGGCGGTCATCACCACCAGTATGCAGTCCGCGAGTGCGAGTACGCCGTCACCATAGCTGTACACAAATCGCCCAGGCGGGCGGCCGAGCCTACCGAGGAATCTGGTTACCAGCCATTCTGGCGCGAGGAGCACGGCAGGGACCACAGTGATCCACCGGCCAGACGATTCCAGCAGCCGGGTCGCCAGCCACGGAATCAATCGTCCGACAACGGATGTCAAGACGATAAAGAGCACGACGATCAGGACAAGAAGCTCGATGGCCTCGGCCGATCCCAGCGGAAATCGGAGGTCGAGTAGGTACTTGTCCAACCACCCGATCACACTCCCGACCAGCGGAAGGCCGGTCAACGGATTTCCCGCGACCAATGGATTAGTCATGGTCCGGGTCATCCTCGTCCGGATCTTCGATCTTCTCTGCCTCTTCGGCCGTGGTTGCCGGCGAAGCAGCCAACTCAGAGAAAGGCTCGTGATATGCGGGCGCAACTGTTGGTGCCGGACTCAAACGATCTGCAATGACTTTGGATGTCGGCGCCAAGATGTCCTGGACATCTCTTCTAGTGATCAAGCGCTGCTCCATCAGTGCGTCGAGCACGCCTCGAGCGCCCTCGAAATCTAATTGCTTCTGGCGCAGCATGATCTGAACCACCTCGCTCACATCCGCGGGGTTGGACGCCAACTGGAGTGCGAGTATGCCGACACCGCCGGACTGCAACGCCTTCGTGTAGTGGAGGATTCGTTGTTGCTCCAGCTCTGCACTGTGTCGCTGTTCTAATGCGGCGATATCCTGTCCTTGCTTTGCGCTTTGCATCGCCAGCCCGTGGGCCGCCGCGTTCCAGTCGCGCTGAAGTTCGGCACCGTGCAGGTGAGCTGTGTGCTCTGCATTCCGCCGCTCCGTCCTGCGGCGATCGAAGGTGCGTTCCTGTATGTGGTTCCGGGCGCTTTCCTCGGGGGCCAGGGTGACCATGCATCGTAGTAAGGCTACGCCGCTGGGTAGGTCGACAGTACGGTCGGTGAAGTAGGTGTTGATATGGCGCTCGGCGTCCGCGAAGCGGTCAACCTCGAATTCCTGGCTCATGTCTCGCAACTTCCGCTCGAGGAACGGCCGATACACGGCCTCGCCTTCGCTCAACCGGTCCTTGATTGCCTGCACCGGGTCGCTGATTCGCCACGCCACATCGATCGCAGCGTGGAATGCGAAAACACCCTCTGCAGTGGGCAATTCCAGCTGCAATCTGGCGTATTGCACGGCGACATCCACCCAGTACACCCCGGAGGCCGGTCGATAATAGGACTCCGAGGCCGATGGCCGGCGATTCATCAGCACGAGCTGGCCGCGGCTGTCGACCGATACGGCCGCGGTATGACCATCGGCCATCGGACGGAATTGTCTCCATAAGGCACGAGTCATTGTTTGATAAGCGATCAGCGATGTTTGATTATCGGTAGTCATCTCGAATGATCCTTCTGGTCGAGCATCGTCAGTAACTCGCCGACGGCTTGCGCCGGGCCGTGGCGTTCCGCCGCCAAGTCGCGGAGATAGAAGTGGATTGTCTCGGTATCGGAAATGGCAGTCTCGAAATCGATCAGCAGTCGTCCAAGGGGGCCGCGCAGTTCAGCATCCTTTTCCGCTACGCGGACCCACCGGCCGATCTCCTCGTAGGCGTCAGGCATGTGGAGCGGTGCTTCCAACAGGCGCGCGAAAATCGTGATGATGTGAGCTCGGTGACCAGCTGACTCTTCCGCCAGCCACACCATCACAGGCCAGGCCAGAGCGCTGTGGGGCGTTTCGACCTCGAGCCCAGCGCTTAACCGCAATGTGCATCGGAAACCGGTGTCGCGCAGAGTGATTCGTCTCGATCCTGTCCAGCGCCGCAGTTCCGCGAGCACCCGTCCGGTCAGTTCGCTCACACTGAACAGTTGAAGCATGCCGTGGCAGACGGCCGCCTCGAGCGAGGTCGAGGTGCTGCGAGCAGCGCGGCGCAGCAGTTCGAGGGCGCGATTCGGCATGATTTGGCCGACCGTACTGCCCAGGGCCACGGCCGCAGTCTCACGCCGTGGCAGTGGCTGGTCTCTGCGCAACCATGCCGCGAGCATCCGTGCAATCAACGGCGTGAACTCGGGCTGGAGGCTCGGGAATTGCAATGCACCGATCGCCGCGAACCGAAGGTGCCATTCGCCACTGTCGGCCCACGGCTCGATTACCAGCCTCCTGACTAGCTCGAACTCGAATGTTGACAATAGCCCCACCGCAACGCCTGCGCGCGTGCCGACTTCAAGATCTCCGGTGCTCGCGAATTCTCGCAACCATTCCCGCAGCACCGGGTGCGAAGCGTGATACTCCTGCCACACATATTCCAGGACCCGCCGCGGGTAGTGATCGTCGATGAACCTCACGGATTGGACTGGGATACGACCGTATTCAGTGTCCTCGGTGGATTGGTACAGCTCGGCCTTCACCTCATCGAGCATTGCGGCACGGCGTGCACTGAATACCGGCCACGAGTAGCCGTTCTCGTTGGGCTGTTCTTCGTCGGCGATGAGCCTGGCCAGCGTCCGGCCAGCCTTGGAGACGAGGTGCGACGGCATCCCATTGAATACGGCCAAGGCAATAGCAAACGATCGGGTTTCGGCATGCAGTTCCTCGTCGAACCATTGGCGAAATCTCTCGTCGGCAACTGCGGAGTGTCGTTCGATGACGTCGGCGAGCTCGATTCGGCCGATATTCACATCGGCGAGTTGTCTGGCTAGTAACGCGAGATCGCGGGCGGAGGCGTGATTTTGTGCCAAAGTAGACACCACGTGCGCCATTTCCTCGTCCGCGAGGATGTCGTCCGGCCGATCCGGCAGATGCCAACGCAGATGCTTGCGCACCAGTTCCATCGCATCGGCGGGTTCACCTCCCTCTACAAGGAAGTGGCTGACGTCGTCCGGCACTTCGGCGCGGCTGTCCAGCACCACGATCATCCGGCAGCCGCGATCGCTCAACGTCCGCCTAAGTACGTCGAAATGAAATGCACGCAGCGTCCGGGTTTCCTCGACCTCGAGCGACTCCAACAGGTAGCCCGTTTGCGGAATGAAGTCGATCTCCAGTGACCGCAGTCGCGCGTCCGGATTGAGTTTGTGCACTCCACCGGTGCAGGTCTCGTCGAGCGCGCGCAATGCCGCCGCGGTTCGTCCCCAGCCTCGCGCAGCACGCAGGAAGACCAGCGGTTGCGTTTCGAGACTGCTGCGCATCTCCCGGAATGACCGTGGCGGCACGAACGTGCCCTCCAACTGCTCGAGCAACTCGGTATCCACCGGCCCGCTGGGTACGAATAGTCGACTTCGTGTTACACCACTCTGGTCCCGGCCTACCAGGGTGCCAACCGAGGCATCGCCGACGATTACGGTGTGGGCCTTTATCGACGCACCCTGCAAAGAGGTGAGTCCGGCGAACATGGCGTTGGCTGCTGCGAGCGCATCACGAGCGCGGGGCGAGTCCACTGGATCCGTTTCGTCCGTGCGCGTCTCACCACTTACGGTGTCGGCAACCATGTGGTCGGCCGACTCACTGTTATCTGGTGTGCCCGAGGAAATTGGCTCCGGGTTCGGCTCGCTCACGCTGCACCGCCGTTGACATCACGCCCAACAATATTGTGCGCCTGTACGTTTCCCACGATCAGGTTACGGGCAGAGACAGACCCTGTTCGATCCGCGCGAACCCGGCTTTCGCCGTGACCGTCCGCGGCCGCAGCCGCCTGGTGGTTGGGAATCGGTGGAGCGGGATAGCCTGGCACACGGACCCATACCTGGATGTCGCCCTGACTCGTTCCGATCACCGCGCTGTCGTATCCGGTCGGCGTCACGGTCGGGCGATAGCTATGACGTACAACTCCCTGGTACACGGCATCGGTGATGACGACCACCGCGGACGCGCGGGTGGCATGTTCCAAGGTCCTCTTGACCGCTGGTGCGTCGTTCAACCGGAAAGCTGCGGTCAGGGCGTCGCTCCTCCATCCGTGCTCGTCCCTGTCCACATAGCCCTCGTGGACCGCGATGCGGATCCTGAGCCAGTCCAACGGATCAACAGTGGTGTTGTGCCTGCGTACGCCCTCCAACAGCCCCTCGACAACCCGATCGAGGACATCCAGCACCGGCTTTTCGAGTATCAGCATCACCCCGTCTCCTCGATCCTCCTTCGCGACAACGGATTCGGGATCGGGTATCGCCTCGTCCAGTACGCGGTAAAGCGTTGAGCGCATACCGCCGAGCTCGACATTGTCCAGGGCACTTGAATTTTCGACGTCCACCACCAGAAAGGATCGGTGCATGGGACCGTTCATGACTCCTCCGTGCTGCTTCGAGTTTCCTCATGTCTATAAGGAGCCGCCGAACTCGTCTGCGTCCGAGTACACATTCGGAAGACCGTCGGCGAGTTCAGTGAGGAGATCGGGCCGTAGCAGTTCGATACGCCGCCGCGAGGTCTCGATCGCGCCGATGGCTCGTAGCCGCTTCAACGCCTTGGCCACTGCTTCCCTGGACGCGCCGGCTGCGTGCGCCAACTCGGTTTGAGAGAGCGGTAGAGCAATCACGATCCGACCTGCGTCGGTCCGACCGTACCGTCCGGCATAGTCGAGCAGTAGGCGCGCGATGCGCTCGCTTACGGTGAAGGCTCCGAACTCCAGACGCTGCATGTCCGCTTCTCGCAGCCTGCCGATTACGATCCGCAAGAGGTTGAACGCAGCCCTGCCGTCGTCGGCCAACATTGCGCGGAAGACCTCGCCCGGTACCATCGTTGCGATGACCGGGGACAACGCCGTCACGGTCGCAGATCGCGCACGGCCGTCGATCGCGGAAAACTCGCCGAGCAGATCACCCGGTCCGCGGATAGCCAGCATGACTTGTTTGCCGCCCGCGGTTGACGAGGTCACCTTCACCCGGCCGGCTTCGATCACCAAGACGTGATCGGAGAGCTCGCCTTCGCGCACAAGAAATGCGCCGACAGGCCAATGACGCCGTACACCGGCAGCGAGCATCGCTCGTCGAGCGAGTAGTGGGACCTCGTCGGAATCCAGCGTCCACCCTCCTACACCCTCGTACCTGGCGGCGATTGGGCGGGGATCGATTCCCGCAGCATCCGGTATCGAAGTCCCCGGCCTAAGAATCGTAACCGATGTGCGTACCGGACATATCGGGGTAGACATCGAATTATGTTGCAGTGCTGCATAATTCGAGCAGCAAGTTGTCATTTCGTGGGTAGCTGAACGAGTCCTTTGTCGCGTGTTCGCGAGCACCGGGCGGCACGCTGTTTGCGTACCGCCCGGTCGTTCTGTCGATGGCTTGTGGCCGAACGACTCTCAGCACTCGGTGAGGTTCACGGCGAGGCCGCCGCGGGCCGTCTCCTTGTACTTGACGCTCATGTCGGCGCCGGTTTCCTTCATGGTCTTGATGACATCGTCGAGGGAGACCTTGTGGGTGCCGTCGCCGCGCATGGCCATGCGGGCGGCGGTGACCGCCTTGACCGCGGCCATGCCGTTGCGTTCGATGCACGGGATCTGCACCAGGCCGCCTACGGGATCGCAGGTCAGGCCGAGGTTGTGTTCCATGCCGATCTCGGCGGCGTTCTCGACCTGTTCGGGGGTGCCGCCGATGGCCTCGGCGAACGCGCCCGCGGCCATCGAGCAGGCGGACCCGACCTCGCCCTGGCAGCCGACCTCGGCGCCGGAGAGTGATGCGTTCTCCTTGATGAGCATGCCGATAGCCCCTGCGGTGAGCAGGAATCGGATGATGCCCTCCTCGTCCGCGCCGGGCACGAAGTTGACGTAGTGCGAGAGCACCGCGGGCAGCACACCCGCCGCGCCGTTGGTGGGCGCGGTGACGACGCGCCCACCCGCCGCGTTCTCCTCGTTGACCGCCATCGCGTAGATGGTCGTCCACTCGGTGCGGTGCATCATCGGATCGCCCTCGGCGCGCAACTGCCGGGCCGAGGTGGCCGCGCGGCGGCGCACCTCCAGCCCGCCGGGCAGAATCCCCTCACGATTCAGCCCGCGGTTGACGCACTCCCGCATGACGTTCCAGATCTCGAGCAGTCCGGTGCGGATCTCCGCCTCACTGCGCCAGGCCTTCTCGTTCTCCATCATGAGCGAGGAGATCGAAAGCCCGGTCTCGCGAGCGTGCTTCAGCAACTGCGCGCCGCTGCTGAACGGGTAGGCCAGCACGGTGGTGTCGTCCTTGTCGGGATCGGCGCACACCGAATCCTCGTCCACCACGAACCCGCCGCCGACGGAGTAGTACGTCTTCTCCAGCAACGGAAGCCCGTCGCGGTCGTAGGCGAACAGCGTCATCGCATTGGCGTGGTACGGCAGCGCGCGCCGCATGTGCAGGATGAGCTGGGTCGGCTCGTCGAACGGAATCTCGTGGGTATCACCGATTTCGGTGCCCAGCAGCCGCAGCCGCTTGGTGCGGCGGATGCGCGCCACATCCTCGTCGGCGACATCCGGATCGATGGTGCTGGGGGAGTGACCCTCCAGCCCGAGCAGCACCGCCTTGGGGGTGGCGTGGCCGCGGCCGGTCGCACCGAGCGAACCGAACAGTTCGACGCGGACCGAGGCGGTCTGGGACAGCAGGCCGTCTTCCTTCAGTCGATTGGCGAAGAACTGCGCCGCGCGCATCGGGCCGACAGTGTGCGAGGAGGAGGGGCCGATACCGATGGAGAAGAAATCGAAGACTGAGAGTGCCATGACCAGACCTTTGACTGCTCGGGCGTTGGATGGTGGGTTCAGAGCCGAATGGCTCAGGCGTGCTGGAGATCGCGATCGCGCTCGGTGCCGATGATGTCGTCGAGCGGCACGATCTCGTTCTCCTGCTCGGGCTCGGCGTCGAGCACCGGATCCGGGCCCGGCAGCCCCGACTCGTGTGCCTTCACACCGGCGCGCACGGCCCAGTAGTAGGTGGCCAGCGCGGCCGCGGCGACCAGCGCGATATCGATGCCGCCCGGAATCAGGCCGGTGCCACCGAAATCGGGCGAACCCAGGGCGGACACGGTCGCCATGAAGATCAGGAAGGCGATCATCCACCAGGCCGGAGCCAACTGCTGGGCGATGGTGCGCTCACCGCGCTTCCACAGCACGGCCACCGCGACCGGCACGGACAGCAGCGTGATGAACACGATGCGGCCGGTATTGGGCCAGTGCGTCCAGTACAGCGCGCAGGCGGCCAGCGTGAAGGCCAGCGGGGTGATCACATTGGCGGCCGGGAGCCGGAAGGGCCGCGGCAGTTCGGGCTTGGTCTTGCGGAACACGCCCACCGCGATGGGGCCGATCAGGTACGAGATGACCATGGCCGCGGAGACGATGCCGGCCAGCGCGTGCCAGCTGTGGCCGACGGTCAGCAGCAGGATCAGCGAGAAGGCGAGGTTCAGCCACATGGCCGGGCGCGCGGTGCCGTACTTGGGGTGCGACTCGGCGAGCTTCTTCGGGAAGAAACCGGTCTGGGCCAGGTTCTGCACCATGTACGAGGCCGAGGCGACATTGGCGATATTGGCGCCCGACGGCGAGATGAACGCGCCGAACTGCAACATGATCACCAGCCAGCCGAGCATGAGCAGCTTGGCGATATCGACGAACGGCGAGTTGAAATTGATTCCGACCCAACCGTGTTCGGCGAGCTGCTCCGGCGGGACCGCACCGATGAAGGCGACCTGCAGCAGCATGTAGATGACCAGGCCGATCGACAGCGCGCCGACCAGTGCGGCCGGAATGGCCTTGCCCGGATTCTTCGCCGCGCCACCGAGATTGACCACCGCCTGGAAACCGTTGAACGCGAACACCACACCGCAGGTGCTCACCGCGGTCAGCACCGCGGACCAGCCGTTGGGCGCGAAACCGCCGTAGCCGTGGAAGTTCTCGGTGTGGAAGCCCGACGCGATGAGCGCGACGACGGCCAGCACCGGGATGCCGAACTTCACCGCGGTGAGCAGATTGTTCACCTTGGCGAGCAGGCCGACGGACCAGTAGCAGCACAGCCACAGCACCACGGTCAGCACGAACGCCATGCCCATGCCCGCCATGGTCAGCGAGCCGTCCTTCATCAGGCCCTGGGCCCAGGAGAAGCTCCACGACGACATGTACTGGGTACTGGCGATGGATTCGATCGGAATCAGCGCCGCGACCGCGATCCAAACCGCCCAGCCGGTAATGAAACCGAGCACCGGACCGTGCGAGATGGAACCGAAGCGGGCCATGGACCCGGGGAACGGGTAGGCGGCGCCCACCTCCGCGTAGGACATGGCGATCAAGCCTATGAACACCGCGCCGATCACCCAGGCGATAATCGCGGCCGGTCCAGCGACCTGGGCGGCCTGCCCGGCTCCGAAGAGCCAGCCCGATCCGAAGATCGAACCAATGCCAATCATGATCAGGGCGAAGAGACTCAGCCCTTTGCGGTTCGCGGTAGGTATTTCCATGCCTTGGACACTACGGAGCAAACCAGGCCGCCAGAACGGACAAATGTCCTCAGTAGCACCGGAGATTGAACACGTCAATGACATAGCGGTGCGCTATCCAGATCACACATTGGGCGGCGAGCACATGATCGGCAACACATTCCGCCGCACTGTGATCCGCCCGCCGCGGGGTGATCGCGTGCGCGGCGGGAACCGAACCTCACCGTCGGTTCCCGCCGCGAGCGCACATCAGCTCATTCGCAGAGCTCGTTCAAACGGGCTGTCGTCGAAGGGATTTCAGCGCGACACACTCAGTCGCCGACGACGCGGGGTGGTGCGTTGAACGAATTCACCGCGCCCACAACGGCACCGACCGCGGCACCCGCGGCGGCCGCGGGGACGGCGATGACCGCGGCGCCCACGGCTGCGCCGAGGGCGGGACCGGCGACCAGACCGACCGGAACGAAACCGGCGCCGACGACGAGCCCCAGCACCCCGCCGACCGCGGCGGAGGTGAGCTCGATCGGGGCGGCGGTGGCGGCTCCGGCGACAGCGCCCAGGGCGGCGGTGCCGATGGTCTGTCCGGCAATGCGGTCGGAGCGGGAGCGCTCCATGCCGATCGAGTCGAGGAAGGTGGCGAGATTCGCCTCGACCTGCGCGGCATTGTCATTGATCTGGATCGCTTGCTCTTTGTCGATCCAGTCGGGAGCCGGGACCTGCACATCGCCGAACCGGAACATGCCGGGCGGCGGGGCGATCGGCGGCACGGCCGGAAC
>NZ_BAAFGR010000174.1:0-15015 GCF_041154655.1 Nocardia sp. JMUB6875 | reverse complement strand
CCCCATCCCCGAGCAATTCGGCCGCATAACTGTCCTCCACCCACGCCGACAGCACCAGCACCGGCAGCCCGGGAGGAATCTCCCTGGCCCGCACCGCTGCCCGCAGTCCGTCATCTGTGAAGGTGGGCGGCATCCGCACATCGACGACCACCACGTCGGGCCGATCGGCGGTGACCACCCGCAGGAAGTCGTCGGCATTGTCGACCGAGGCGATCACATCGATCCCGGCGGTCTTCAGCAGCAGGGCAAGTCCCTCCCGCAGCAGCGCATCGTCTTCGGCGATCACCACGCGCATGACGCCACCACCCTGTCCACCGCTTCCCTCAACATGGCAACTCCACTCGCACCTCGGTAGGCCCGCCTGCGGGACTGCTCAGCACCATCCGCCCGTCCAGCGCCTCGGCCCGCCGCCGAATCCCGGCCAAGCCACCCCCGTCGACCTCCTGGGCGCCGCCGCGGCCGTCATCCCGGATCGCCACGGTCAGCGTGTCGGCCTCGCCGCCCAGCTCGACCCGAAGGTGCTGCGCCCCAGAATGTTTCGTGGCATTCGTCAGCGCCTCCGTGATGACGAAGTAAGCCGCCGCCTCGACCGCCGCGGGTCTTCTGACCGCGCGCGATGCCGCCGACTCCGCACCCGCTGCGGCGGAGCCCGGCACCGGGGGTGGTTCGGCAGGGCCGAGGGCCAGTTCGACCGGAATGGGGGAGCGCGCGGCCAGCGCTGAAATCGCGCTCGCCAGACCGCGATCCGCCAGGACCGGCGGATACACGCTGCGCACGACGTCCCGCAGTTCCGACAGTGCCGCCTCGGCGGTGTCCTGCGCCTTGCGGACCAGGTCGTCGGCCGCCGCCGGATCCCGTTGCCGCAGTTGATCGGCCAGACCCAGCTGCATGATCACCGCCGCGATCCGGGCCTGTGCGCCGTCGTGCAGATCCCGTTCGATGCGCCGCAACTCCGCCCCGTGCGCGTCCAGTGCCGCCGCGCGGGTGGCGGTCAGCTCGGCGACCCGGATCTCCAGATTCGCGCCGGGCACCGGGCCGAGCAGAGCCTGGGCCAGCAGCGCCTGTCCCCGCGCGACGACGGGAATCTGCAGGGCCACCCAGGCCAGGGGAATCGAGGTCAGCGCCGCGGCCACCGCGAGTGGCCAGGAGGTCACGGTGATCCCGAAGGTCTCCATCGGTGACGACAGTAGCTGCCAGTAGACCGGAATCGCCGCCTGTGCCCCGACGCCGACCGGGAAGGTCACCGCCAGCACCGCCAGCACGATCCCGGGCAGGAAGTGCACGACCATCCAGGCGATATCGCGCCAATTGGCCGGGTCTCGGAACACTGTTGCAAGCTTCTCCCCGAGACCGCCGCGCAGCGGTTGGTAGGTCACCTCGATCGGTGCGCCGAGCCGCTTACCCGCCCGCCGCCGCTCGAACTCAACCAGCGGTCGGATCAGCCGCAAAACCTCCGGAATCGCGGGTATGCCCACGCCCACCAGGCTCGCGGCCGCCACCACCAACAGCGCGAACACCGCGAACAGCGACGCCACCGCGGTGAGCCCGCCGACCAGCAGATAGCCCACGGCCCCGGGCAACGCCCGCAGTCGGACACCGAGCCACCCGGCCACGGACGATCCCGTGGCCGGGCGGTCGGAGGCGGTGGTCATCCCACCACCCTAGGCATCGCTCAGCGCTGCTTGCCGCCGCGCTCCTTGTACATGCGGCGCTGGTCCTTGTTGATCTGTTTCCACGCCTTCGTGCGCTCGGCGCGGGCGCGGGCGTCGGTGCGGGAGGCCAGCCACTCGTTCTCCCGGCTCAGCTTGCGGTAGCTGGTCAGGCGGCGCTGGGGCAGCGCACCGGAATCGATGGCCGCGAGTACGGCGCAGCCCGGTTCGGTCTCGTGCGCGCAGTCGGCGAAACGGCATTGCGCGGCGAGGGATTCGATATCGCTGAAGGTGCGGCCGATGCCCTCGGTGGCATCCCAGAGGCCGACCGATCGCAGCCCGGGGGTGTCGATGAGGGTGCCGCCGCCGGGGAGCGGACGGAGTTCGCGGTGGACGGTGGTGTGCCGTCCGCGCTTGTCGCCCTCGCGAACCGCGTTGGTGGCGAACACTTCCGCGCCGAGCAGCGCATTGGCGAGGGTGGACTTGCCCGCGCCGGACGGACCGATCAGGGCGACCGTGCCGATCAACAGCGCCCCGAGCACATCCATGCCGACGCCGGTGGCGGCGCTGACCGCCAGCACCGTGACGCCGGGCGCGGCGGCGCGCACGGCATCGATCGGAATATCGTGCGCGAGATCGGCTTTGGTGAGCACCACGGTCGGCTGGGCGCCGGATTCCCAGGCCAGCGCGAGCAGCCGCTCGATGCGCCCGAGATCCACATCCCCGTCACCGGCGGTGCAGACCAGCACGGTGTCGACATTCGCGGCCAGCACCTGATGCGCGGATTTGGCCCGGGAATCGGGTTGTCCGGAGACGGCGGCCCGGACGATGGCGGTCCGGCGCGGCAGCAGCGCCCGCACGGTGCGGCCGTGATCGATGGCCACCCAGTCGCCGGTGCACAGCCCGCTGATCTCGGAATCCGAGCGGGGGAGCTGGGCACGCACCACCGCGGCCGTCAATCGGCTTTGGATGTCGGCGGTGGGGAGGGGTGCGGCGATATCGCATTCGCTGCGATCCATGCGGATCACGCGGGCCGGAATCAGATCGTCGCCGAGCAGCGGAAGGTAGTCGGAGGCGAGAGCGGAGTTCCAGCCGAAGGGAACGAGCAGGTCGAAATCGACCGATGCCATTTGTGGAGTCCTTTGACGGGCCGAGCCCGGAACGCGGACTCAGCGAGAGGAATTCGAGGTGGATACATGAGCCGCGCGCACAAACGCGGGCACGACAATCCGCAAGGCCGTCTTCACGAAACTCCACCTCCCATCTCTCCTCATGCCGTCACCGAAGCGACCGCGCCCAACAAGAACGGGGACAACCTTCGCAGGCTGTCCCCGTTCGCGCAACGTATTTTCCGACCCCTACGACGTGGGCTTGTCGAACTGCTCGCGACGCCCCATCCGCTGCAAGCGCAGCCACTCCATCAACCCCGCCGGATCCTTCTGCTGCACCAGGAAGAACCACCCGAACCGGGCGACCTCCTGCGGCAACAGCTTCCGCATGCCCGGCTGCGCCATCAGATATCCGCGGTTGCGATAGGTGAAGTGCCGCTTGACCGGATCATCCGGATACTGCGTGTGCATGCGCCCGCCGAGAATCGGCTTGAACTCCGCCGAACCATTCGGATGCAGGTACGCGGTCTGCAGACAGGTGCCGAACGGCAGCCCCGACCGCACCAGCCGCCGGTGCACCTCCACCTCGTCACCGCGCACGAACAGCCGCAGATCCGGCACGCCGATCTTGTCCACGGCCTCCGCGGAGACCAGCGCGCCATTGAACAGCGAGGCGATGCCGGGTAGGAAATCCTCGTCGCCGAGCTCCGACCGCAGCCGCCGCCACACCACGCCCCGGCGCAGCGGGAACGCCAGCCGGTCCGGGTCGTCGATATCGGCGACCACCGGCGACACCTCGACCAGCCGATGCCGCTTGGCGCAATCGAACAGCGTGGCAAGCACTTCCGGCCCGTCGGGCCGCCCGTCGTCGTCGGCCAGCCACACCCAGTCCGCGCCCATGGTGAGCGCGTGCAGCATGCCCAGCGCGAAACCGCCCGCGCCGCCGAGATTGTGTTCCGAGCCGAGGTAGGTGGTCTCCATGGGCTGCTGCTTCACCAGCTCGCCGACCTCGGCCTCATTGCCGTTGTCCACCACGATCAAATGGTCGATCGGCCGGGTCTGGCTCGCGAGCACCTTCAGCGACTCGGCCAGCAGTTCCCGGCGCTTGTGTGTGACGACGATGGCGACAATGCGCGCATCGTCGCCGTACACAGGGGTGGACTGCTCACTCATACGGGATTCCGTTCCGGTTCACGTTCACGTTCCAGATCCCGCAGCACCTGCGCCACGTGATCACCCGCCTCCGGGCCCTCGTAGGCTCGCACGACTTCCTCGATACCCCCGTGCATTCGCACGTTGCCGTGGTCGATCCAGAGAGCGGAATCACACAACTGCGCCAGGAATTCATTGGAATGCGAGGCGAACACCAGAATGCCGGAGCGGGACACCAGTTCCTGCAGGCGGATTCGCGCCTTCTTCATGAATTCCGCGTCGACCGCGCCGATGCCCTCGTCGAGCAGCAGGATCTCGGGATCGATGGAGGTCACCACGCCCATGGCCAGCCGCACCCGCATACCGGTGGAGTAGGTGCGCAGCGGCATCTCCAGATACTCGCCCAGCTCGGTGAAATCGGCGATCTCATCGATCTTGGAGAGCATCTGCTTACGGGTCTGGCCGAGGAACAATCCGCGAATGATGATGTTGTCGTACCCGGAGATCTCTGGATCCATGCCGACACCGAGATCGAAGACCGGCGCCACGCGGCCGCGAATGCGCGCACTGCCGCGGGTCGGTTCGTAAATGCCCGAAAGCAGGCGCAGCAGCGTCGATTTGCCCGCGCCATTGTGGCCGACCAGCCCGACCCGGTCGCCCTCCTTGAGCGAGAGGTTGATATCGCGCAGCGCCTCGATCACGACGACATCGGACTGATTGCGTCCGATGGCGCCGCCCGCCTTGCCCATGAACGCCTTCTTCAGCGAACGGGACTTGGCGTCGAAGATCGGGAACTCCACCCACGCGTTCTGGGTTTCGATACTCACATGGTCGGTCATTGAGCCTTCACACCCAGTAGGGGACGCGGGAACGGAACTGCTTCATGGCCACCACGGCGACCGCCCAGCCGACCACGGTGATGGCCAGCACCACGATCCAGGACCGCAGCGGCTGCGGCTCCCCGAGCAGGGGCGCGCGCACGATCTCCAGGTAATGGTAGGTCGGCACCAGCTCGACCAGCTTGGCGCGCTCGCTCACCGAGCCGCCCTGATCGTGCAGCGACTTGGTGCTCCACATGACCGGGGTCAGCACGAACAGCATGAGCGTCATGCTGCCCAGGATCGGCGCGATATCGCGGTAGCGGGTGCTGAAGATGCCGAAGGCGATGGACACCCACATGGCATTGGCGAACAGCAGCAGGATGCCCGGAATCGCCAGGATCGCCGTCCAGTGCAGGTCCCGCCAGACGCCGAAGCCCACCAGCATGACCAGATAGATCACCAGGTTGTGCGCGAAGAACAGGAACTGCCGCCACACCAGGCGATACACGTGCACGCTCAGTGCCGACGGCAGCTGTTTGATCAGGCCCTCGTTGGCGATGAAGACATCGGAGCCCTCAAGGATGCTGGCATTGATGACATTCCAGACGATCAGGCCGACCGTCACATAGGGCAGGTAGGTGTGCAGCGGCTGATGGAACAGGGTGGCGTAGAGGAATCCCATGGCCGCGGCCTGCACGCCGGTGGCGATGGTGATCCAGAACGGGCCCAGCACCGAGCGGCGATAGCGCTGCTTGATGTCCTGCCAACCCAGCGATAGCCACAGCTCACGCTGGCCGAATCCGTCACGGAAGTCCTTGAACGCGCGACGGAACGTCTGGGAATCCGACACTAGCGGCACCGGAGCATTGTCCGGGGTCGCCTCGGCCTCGACCGAGTCGGGGGGAGCAGCAGCAGGCACAAGACCCGACCTTATCTAATAGCTATCCCATTGCGACGAGAACCTGCCGCCGACCCCGACATATCTGCGGCAGGCTGTGTCTCCGGACACCTCGTCAGAGGTACTGTCCGCCGCCCGAACTCTGCTGGCCGCGCGCGTCGCCGCCATGGCTCACGCCCGGCGGCAGCGCCTGGCGCATTTGTTCCAGCTGCGCGCGGGCCGCCATCTGCTGGGCGAACAGCGCGGTCTGGATGCCGTGGAACAGGCCCTCGAGCCAGCCCACCAGCTGGGCCTGCGCGATGCGCAGTTCCGCGTCGGACGGCACGGTGTCGTCGGTGAAGGGCAGGGCCAGCCGCTCGAGCTCCTCGCGGAGTTCGGGCGCCAGACCGGTTTCCAGTTCGCGGATGGAGGTGCGGTGGATCTCGCGCAGCCGGGTGCGGGAGGCGTCGTCCAGCGGCGCGTGGCGGACCTCCTCGAGCAGCTGCTTGATCATGGTGCCGATGCGCATGACCTTCGCGGGCTGCTCCACCATGTCGGCCAGCGATTCCGTATCGCGCGATTCATCCGAATCGCGCGAATCGTGCTCGCCGACAAACTGTCCGGTGATCTCCACCGGTTCGCCGCCGATCTGCGCCGCCGCCGGGATGAACAGCGGCTTGCCCTCGGGCCCGACCACGACAATGGATTCCGGAACCCCATCCGATTGCGTCATGCCCCCATCCTGCCGAATCCCGGCCGAACCCGCTAAGGGCACCCCGAATGCAACCAGGAAGAGACCTGCCCGAATCCGCTTGTGTAACGGCTAGCGCCATCCGAAACGAAGCCGTGGATAGACCGGGCCGAAGACGTCCCGTCCAGTTTGTACGGTAGATGCAGGTCGTCCCAGTCTCGAAGGTCGCTTCCATGCCTACCGTTACCCAGTTGTGCCCTCTCCCTTTAGAGTGGCCAGCATGACTTACGACGTCGCACGGGTGCGGGGCCTCATACCGTCCCTGGGCGACGGCTGGATCCACCTCGACCCGCAAGCGGGCATGTTGGTCCCGGATTCGGTATCGCGGGCCGTCTCAACGGGTTTCCGGACCTCCGCCTTCTCGCATTCCAATCGGCACGGCGCGGCCCAGCGCAGCGCCGCGATCCTGGAGGCCGCGCGCGAGGCCGTCGCCGATCTGGTCGGCGGCGATCCGGCGGGCGTGGTGCTCGGACCGGACCGCGCGGTACTGCTGGCCTGGCTGGCCGAATCGCTGAGTTCCAGGCTGGGTCTGGGCACCGGGATCGTGCTGTCGCGTCTGGATGACGAGGCCAATGTGGCGCCGTGGCTGCGCATCGCGAATCGCTATGGCGCGCACGTGCGCTGGGCGGAAGTGGAGATCGAGACCTGCGAGATGCCGGCCTGGCAGTTCGAGGAATTGATCGGGCCCACCGCGCGACTGGTGGCCTTGACGGCCGCCTCGCCCATCGTCGGCTCCGCGCCCGCCGTGCGGGTGGCCGCGGACCGCGTGCACGAGGTCGGCGGTCTGCTGGTCGCCGACTGCTTCGGCGCCGCGCCCTACGCGCTCATCGATATCGACGAACTCAATGCCGACGTGATCGCGCTCAGCGCCCCCGCCTGGGGCGGCCCGCAGATCGGCGCGCTGGTCTTCCGCGATCCCGCGTTCCTGGACCGGATTCCGTCCATGTCGCTGAATCCCTATGCCAAGGGCGCGGAACGGCTCGAGGTGGGCGGCCACCAGTACGCGCTGCTGGCCGGGCTCACCACCTCCATCGACTATCTGGCCTCCCTCGACGAGCGCGCCAGGGGCACCCGCCGCGAGCGCCTGGAGATGTCGATCACCTCGCTGCAGGACCACCACGATCAGCTCTTCGAGGATCTGATGGCCGTGCTGGACACCATCCCCAACCTGACGGTCATCGGCCGCGCCTCCACCCGCATCCCGACGGTCAGCTTCACCATCGCGGGCATGCAGGCGGAGAAGGTCTCGGCCAAGCTGGCCGACGCCCGCATCGGCACGCTCAGCGGCTCGCACGGCGGCAGCCGCCTGCTCGACGCGCTGGGCGTCAACGACGAAGGCGGCGCCGTCACCATCGGACTCGCGCCCTACACAACGAGATTCGAGATCGAACAGCTGGGCAGGGCGCTCGCCGCGCTGGATACCTAGAGCTCCCGAATCTGCAGGACGACCTTGCCCACCGTCTGGTCGGAGTCCAGTAGACGGTGGGCCTCGGCGACATCGGTGACCGGAATTTCGGCCGACACCACCGGCACCACGGTGCCGTCCGAAATGAGCGGCCACAGGTGGCGGCGCAACTCGGTGATGATCTCCGCCTTCGACCCGCGCCCGTGCTCGGGCCGCCGGCGCAGATTGGTGGCGTGAATCGAACCCCGCTTGCCCAGCAGCACACCGAGATTCAATTCCGCCTTGACGCCGCCCTGCATGCCGATCACCACCAGGTGCCCGTCCTCGGCCAGCGCTTCGACATTCCGTTCCAGATATGCCGCGCCCATCACGTCGAGAATGATGTCCGCGCCGGGATATTCGCTGTGCAGGGTCGTCACGAAATCGTGCTCGCGGTAATTGATCAGCACCGTCGCGCCCAATTCCCGGCACCGGTCCAGCTTGAACTGCGATCCGGCGGTGACCGCCACCCGCGCGCCCAGCGCCCGCGCCACCTGGATGGCGTGCGTGCCGATTCCGCTGCCGCCCCCGTGAATCAGCAGCAATTGCCCACTGTGCAGCCCGGCGGTCATCACCAGATTGGACCAGACCGTGGCCGCCACCTCCGGCAGCGCGGCCGCCGCGGCCACATCCAGTCCCTCCGGCACCGGTAGCAGCTGGGTCGCGGGCGCGTTCACCCGCTCGGCGTAGCCGCCGCCGGCCAACAGCGCGCACACCCGGTCCCCGGCCCGCCAATCCCGCACCCCGGCACCGACTTCCGCTACCACCCCGGACACCTCCAGGCCCAGGATCTCGCTGGCCCCGGGTGGTGGCGGATAGAAGCCCTGCCGTTGCAGCAGATCCGCGCGATTCACCCCCGCGGCCACCACATCGATCGCTACCTCGCCCGGTCCGGGCGCGGGCAGGTCGTCCACCTGCGCCCATTTCATGACCTCGGGCCCACCGAAACCGTCGAGCGTCACCGCATACATGAAAACGAGCGTACGACCGGATCCCACCGATTACTGTCAGGCCACCCTCGGTGTGGGCACAGCATCCGCTCAGCTTCGCCCGGCACCGTGGGTTGGGTAATCGAGAGGAGCATCCATGTTCACCACCCTCGCCGTCCTCGGCGGCATGGTCATCCTGGCGGCCATGGCGATGTCCGGCTTCATCGCGGAAGACGCGCCCCGCGCCCTGGTCCGCGTGCGCAAACGCTGAGTTCACGGTTGCGGAAGCACTGAGTTCGCGGCTGCGAAAACCATGACGGAGTCCGGTATTTCCGGACCCGAAAGTTACGCTCTGGGAAAGTAACTTCGACCCCGTCCGCGTCGGGGTGGAAGGTACTAGCGTTCCGGGGCATGAGCAGTTTCGTCGATTTCCAGAACGAGATCTATCTCTCCGGCCTGGCGGGCATCGTCCCGGCGCTACCGATGACGGCGGCGGGCCTGGAAGAGCGGGCTCGGGAAGTGCTGGATCCGGCGGCCTTCGCTTATGTGGCGGGCAGCGCGTCGTCCGAACGCACCGCGCACGCCAATCTCTCCGCGTTCGAGAAATACCGGCTGCTGCCGCGAATTCTGCGCGGCGCGAGCGGTCCGGGTGTGCGCGACCATTCCGTCGAGGTGCTCGGAACCCATTTGGCCGCACCGATTCTCACCGCGCCGATCGGCGTGCTGGGGCTGCTGCACGAACACGGCGAGACCGTGGTCGCGGAGGTGACCCGGGAACTGGGCCTGGGCATGTGCCTGTCCACCGCCGCCTCCTCGACGATCGAGCAGGTCGGCGAGCGCGCCGGGGCGTGGTGGTATCAGCTGTACTGGCCCGATGACATGGAGCTGGCCCGCTCCTTCGTCGAACGCGCCGAAAAGGCCGGAGCCAAGGCCATTGTCGTCACCGCGGACACCCCGAGCCTGGGCTGGCGGCCGCGCGATCTGCGGCTCGGGCACCTGCCGTTCCTGCAGGGCAAGGGGATTGCCAACTACCTGTCGGATCCGGTCTTCCGCGCCAAGCTGTCCGCCCCGCCCGAGGAGAGCGAGGAGGCCATGCGCGCCGCGATCCTCACCTGGATCGGACTTTTCGGGAATCACGGTCTGCGCCCGGCGGATATCGCCCGGCTGCGCGACTGGACCGAACTGCCCATCGCCGTGAAGGGCGTGCTGCACCCCGACGACGCCCGCCAGGTGGTGGACGCGGGCGCGGACGCGGTGGTGGTGAGCAATCACGGCGGCCGCCAGGTGGACGGCGCGATCGGCGCGCTGGACGCCCTGCCCACCATTGTCGCCACCGTCGGCGATCGCGCGGATGTGCTGTTCGACTCCGGGATTCGCACCGGCTCCGATGTCATGATCGCGCTCTCACTCGGTGCGAAGGCCGTCCTGTACGGCCGTCCCTGGGTGTACGGTCTGGGCCTAGCGGGGGCCGACGGCGTGCGCCACGCGCTGCGTACCCTGCTCGCGGATTTCGATGCGGCCATGGGACTTTCGGGCTGCACCGGTCCGCACGACCTGAGCCGCACCATGATCTCCTCCTACCGCGTTTAGCGGCGCGGCGGGGGAGGAACACTGCTCTGGGATGTGTCCGGGCCGCCGAGCCGAGGAGGGGCGATCAAGCGCCGTCACAACAACGAGCGGGTGGCCGTCGAGACCGGCGGGCGCGTCGCGTCCGAACCGAGGTGGCTCACCCCCGAACAGCAGCGGGCCTGGCGGGCCTACATGGACGGCAGCCAGCGGCTGATAGCCGACCTCAACCGGCAGCTGCAGCGCGACTGCGACCTCTCCTTCGCCGACTACCGCATTCTGGTCAAGCTCTCCGAGGCCTCCGGCCGCGCGCTGCGCATGAGTGATCTCGCAGACGGCGTGCTCTCCTCCCGCAGCCGCCTCACCCATCAGATCCGCCGCATGGAATCCCAGGGCATGGTGCGCCGCATCGCCGCCGAGGACGACGGCCGCGGCGTACTGGCCCAGCTCACCGACGAGGGCATGCGCCGACTACGCGCGGCCGCGCCCGGGCATGTCGCGGCCGTGCGCCGCTTCTTCGTGGATCTGCTCACCCCCGCCCAGCTGGCCGCCGTCGCCGCCGCCCTCGACCTGGTGAACCAGGCCGCCGACCACCGCGCCGGAATCCGGGAGATAGCCGATATCGATTGACGGGTGCCCGCCGATCGGAAGTCCGGGGCAGACCGCACGCGCCATCAGTTAGTATCAACCGCCTGGAAGCGTGGCAGAGCGGCCGAATGCACTCGCCTTGAAAGCGAGCGTCGCGAAAGCGACCGGGGGTTCAAATCCCTCCGCTTCCGCCATTTCTTATCGATGATGAGGTGTGTGCGTGCGCGGTTGGATCGGTATGGGTCTGGCCGTTCTCGCCCTCCATGTGCTCGGCTGGGGCACCCTGCTGCTGTTCGTGGTGCCGAGCCAGCACGTGGTGCAGGGCTCGGTCTTCGGAGTCGGGCTGGGGATCACCGCCTACACCCTCGGCATGCGGCACGCCTTCGACGCCGATCACATCGCCGCCATCGACAACACCGTGCGAAAACTGGTGGCCGAGAACGGGCGTGAGAAGTCGCGGACCGTCGGATTCTGGTTCGCGCTGGGGCATTCCAGCATCGTGTTCGTGATGGTGGCGCTGCTCGCCTTCGGCGTGCGGGCGCTGGCCGGATCGATCGAGGACGAGGGCTCCGGCCTGCACCGCTGGACCGGACTGTGGGGGACCAGCGTCTCCGGCAGCTTCCTCATCGCTATCGGACTGCTGAATCTGGCGTCGCTGGTTGGCATTTGGAAGGTGTACCGGCGCATGCGCGGCGGCGACTTCGACGAGGCGAAGCTGGAGAACGCGCTCGCGGAACGCGGCCTGCTCAACCGGATGCTCGGCCCCGTCATGCGACTGGTGCGCAAGCCCTGGCAGATGTACCCGGTCGGGCTGCTGTTCGGGCTCGGGTTCGACACCGTCACCGAGGTCGGCCTGCTGGTCATCGCGGGCGGCGCGGCCGCCACCGGACTGCCCTGGTACGCGATTCTGGTGCTGCCGCTGCTGTTTTCGGCGGGCATGGCGCTGTTCGACGCGCTCGACGGCGCGTTCATGAGCCACGCCTACGACTGGGCCTTCGCCCGGCCGGTCCGCAAGATCTACTACAACCTGGTGATCACCGGGCTCTCGGTGGCGGTGGCGCTGCTCATCGGCGTGCAGGAGATCGTGTCCATCTTCGTCGAGAAGCTGGATATCTCTTCGGGTTTCATCGCCTGGATCGGCAATCTGGACCTGGGCAGCCTCGGCTACCTCATCGTCGGGCTGTTCGTGCTCACCTGGGCGGTGGCGCTGGGGGTGTGGCGCTACACCGACATCGAGGCGCGCTGGGAACGTGATCTCGCCGCCGATTGATCGTTTCTGGTAAATGTGGCTGAGTGGTCAGCCGCCGCGCGTCCCGCCTCCTCGGTGCCCTCACCGGTGCCGTCCTGCTGGCCGGTGCGTTGACCGCGCAAGGCCCCTCGGCCCTGTCCGATCCACCCGTGGAGACCGGATCCAACGAGGAATCCGCGCCCGGCGTGGACCCGGTGCACCCCGGGCAGGCGCGCATCGAACGCGTGGAACCGCTGTCCGGCAACCTCTTCGGCGTTTCCGTCGCCTCCCCGGCCATGGGCCGCACCGTCGAGATCCAGGTGCTGCTCCCCGAACACCGCGACGCACCCCGCCCCACCGTCTACATGCTCGACGGCCGCAGCGCCTCCGCCGAGGCCAACAACTGGACCGCCCGCGGCGGCGCCCTGCGCTTCTTCGCCGACAAGAACGTGAACGTGGTCTTCACCCTCGGCGGCCCAGCCAGCTACTACACCGACTGGCTGCGCAGCGATCCCAAGCTCGGCACCAACCGCTGGGAGACCTTCCTCACCCGGGAACTGCCGCCGCTCATCGACGCCCGCTTCCAGGGCGACGGCAGCAACGGGCTGGAGGGCGTCTCCATGGGCGCGGAGGCCGCCATGATGCTGGCGACCCGCAATCCGGGGCTCTACCGCGCCGTGGCGGCCCACAGCGGCTGCTACGCAATGAGTTCCGACTTCGGGCAGGCCCAGGCGCGCGCGGTGGTCGGCACCTTCGGCGGGGAGCCCGACAACATGTTCGGCCCCGCCGACAACCCGCAATGGGCGGCTCACGATGTGCTGAACCACGCGGAAGCCTTGCGCGGCAAGGCCGTCTACCTCTCCGCCGGCAGCGGCCTGCCCGGCGAGCACGACACCCCCGGCAATCCGGATCTGCGCAACGCGGTGCTGTTCGGCGGGCCCATCGAGGCGGGAGCCGACATGTGCACCCGCCAATTGGCCGACAGGCTCGCGCAATTGGGCATCGCGGCCACGGTGAACCGGCGGCCCACCGGAACGCACTCCTGGCCCTACTGGGCCGACGAACTGGCCCGCTCCTGGCCGACCGTGGCGGCCGGATTGGGGATCGGGTAGCCGTGCCGCAGCAACGACGTGGGGTCTAGCCCAAGAACCGCGCGACGATCTCCGGATCGGTGGCGAAGCGCAGGAACGCGTCGTTCTCGTGCGGATCGCCCGCCGTGACGCGCACGCCGTCCGTGCCGTAGGGCCGGATGATGACCCCCGCTTCGGTACTGGCCGCACCGTATTCGGCGCTGCGCTCGCCCAGCGGCAGCCACACGAAGTTGGAGTGGCTGACCGGCACCCGGTAGCCCGCCGCCAGCAGCGCCTCCCGCATGCGATCGCGTTCGGCCACAACGGCATCGGTGCGCTCGAGCAGCTCGTGCCGCGCCTCCAGCGAGGCGATCGCCGCCGCCTGCGCCACCCGGCTCACGCTGAACGGGATGTGCACCTTCATCAGCGCCGTGATCACCTCCGGCGCGCCGACCGCGTACCCGACGCGCAGCCCGGCCAGGCCGTACGCCTTCGAAAACGTGCGCAGCACCAGCACATTCGGGCGGGTGCGGCCCAGCTCGACGCCATTGGGGAAGTCCTCGCCGGGGATGCGCAGGTACTCGAAGTACGCCTCGTCCAGCACCACCAGGACATCGCCCGGCACCTTGTCGAGGAACTCGACGATCTCGGCCCGGCCGCGCGCGGTGCCGGTCGGATTGTTCGGGTTGCAGACGAACACCACGCGCGTGTTCGGGGTGATGGCCGCCGCCAAAGCGTCCAGATCGTGGGTGAATTCACCGTCCAGCGGCACCATCACCGCCTTCGCCCCCGCCACCTGCGTGACGATCGGGTAGGCCTCGAACGAGCGCCACGCGAACAGCACCTCGTCCTCGGGACGGCGGCAGGTGATCTGCACCAGCTCCTGGCACAGCGCCACGCTGCCGCAGCCGGCCGCCACGTTCTCGATCTCCACACCCAGGAAATCCGCGAGCGCGCCGCGCAATTCGACGGCGTGGTTGTCGGGATACCGGTTCGACAGCTCGACCGCCTCGGCGATGGCCTTGGTCACCGACGGCAGCGGCGGGAAGGTGGTCTCGTTACTGGCCAGCTTCACCGCGCCGGGGTGGGTCTTCCCGGCGACGTACGCCGGGATGGCATCGAGGTCCGGGCGAATGTGCGCACTCACCCCTCTACCCTATGTCCCGCTCGTCCGGGGCCGCCCGGGGGTGGCGGCGCGGGTGCGGCCGCGTTTGCTCGAATGCCGCTCGGCCAGAATATCTCCGGAAGATCGGACCGCCGGAAAGATTTATCCCGTTTTTACCTAGCGCAACTACAGTGGCCCTATGTCGGGCATCTATCGAGAACACGCCCCTGTGCACGACACGACCACGGTCCCGCTCACCGTGCTCGAACCCGAGGGACATGCCCGCGGCGGCATCGTGGTGTTGCACGAATCACGCGAATTCACCGAGCCATTGCTGGAACTCATGCACGCGCTCGCCGCGGACGGCTGGACCGTCCTGGCCCCCGATCTCTTCCACCGACCCGTCAACGGCGCCGATCCGGACCGCGTCTTCGGCGACGACCTCTTCGCCGATTTCGACGCCTGCTTCGACTGGCTCACCGCGCACGGCGTCTTCCGCGACTGCATCGGGGTCCTCGGCTTCGACTCCGCGGGCACCGCCGCCGCCCTGGTCGCCACCAACCGCCGCGTCGGCGCCGCGGTCAGCGTCGCCGCCCCCGGCATCGAGACGCCCCTCACCCCGCAGGCCATCTCCCTGCTCGCCGCCACCCCCGGGCGGCCCCGGACGAGCGGGACATAGGGTAGAGGGGTGAGTGCGCACATTCGCCCGGACCTCGATGCCATCCC
>NZ_BAAFGR010000173.1:0-15159 GCF_041154655.1 Nocardia sp. JMUB6875 | reverse complement strand
GGGCGGGGTGGTGCGGGGTGTGGTGGTCAGCAGTGCGTCCTCGCGGGAGCCTGAGCCCATGAGGGAGGAGAGCAAACCCACGGCGGCGGCCACGGCTCCGGTGGAGACTACGACGGTCAGGACGACCAGCAGGGCACGGGATTTCGCCCAGTGGTGCGGCTGCGGAGTTGCGCTGTGCCTGCCGGATTCTCGCAGTGACCTGCCGGTGTCGCGTGCGGACCTGCCGGTGTCGCGCGAGGACGTGCCGGTGTCGCGCACCGGCGCGCCCGGGGTGCGTGCGGCGGCGCGTGCGGACGCGGAACGCGAGGCGGGCGTACGCGAGGGCGAGGGGCGAGTGGCGGGACGGGCGGCCAAAGCCTCGGCCACGGCATCGGAAAGCTCCGTGCAAGTGTCGAATCGCCGATGGGGATCCTTGGCCATGGCGCGGGCCAGGACGGGATCGAGGGTGGCGGGCAGGGCCGGGTTCCGGTCGCGCACCGACGGCACCGGGGCGCTGACGTGCCCGTAGATCAGGCGCGGCAGATCCGTCTCGGCGTAGGGCGGTGCGCCGGTGAGCATTTCGAACAGGGTGCAGCCGAGGGAGTACACGTCGGCACGCCGGTCGACCAGCGCCTCGCCGCTGAATCGCTCGGGGGCGGTGTACTGGAAACTGGCCATCACCTCCCCGTTCTCCGTGATTCCGCGAACCTCGTGGTTGGAGTGCGCGATGCCGAAATCGCTGAGCAGCGCCCATTCTCGCGGCTGCGCGGTGAGCAGCACGTTCGCGGGTTTGACGTCGCGATGCAACACGCCCGCGTCGTGCGCGTAGTCCAGCGCGCGGGCCAGATCGGCGGTGATGGCGGCGGCCCGCTGCGGATCCAATGGCCCGGACAGCAGTTCGGCGGACAGATCCGAACCGTCGACATAGGCCATGGCCAGCCACAGCCGCCCCTGCTCCTCGCCCCGCGCGTAGATCGTCACGATGTTCGGGTGCGTGAGCCGCGCAATGATATTGGCTTCCCGCAGGAACCGCTGCCGGGTCTCGTCGTCATCACTCGCCACCCGGTTGAGCAGCTTCAACGCGACGAACCTGGGTAGATCCCGATCATGGGCCAGATACACCTCACCCATCCCACCGGTGCCGAGCAGACGCTCGACCCGATACCCGGCGAAGTTCACTCCCGCCCGGAGCTGCTCGACCAACCAATTCCTCCCGATCCACCTGCCCCGCAGACAATACCGAGCCGGGCCGACCGAGTCCCTCACGAGTCCGTCATGTCAAGCGGCCTCGCGCGCGGAGACCCGCCGTGCGGCCGGGGTGAATTCGATATGCTTCAAAATGGAACTACTCGCGAGTTTCGCTCGCCCGGAAGGACATCCGATGCGGAAGATACGACGGATGCTAGCGGGACTGGTGGCGGCGCTGGGGATCACCGCGGCGGTATGCGGCGTGAATGCGACACCCGCGCGGGCGGATTGGCTGCCGCAGCTCACCCCGTTCGGAACACTCGTGCTGACCTTCGGCGACGCGAATTTCTGCGCGGGCTCGATCGCCGTCGCGCTGGAGGCCGCGCACGGCATGCCCGGGCACGTGACCGCGCACGTGACGCCGCTGGGATATCTCGGCGGACCGTGCGGCAATCACATCGTGCTGGGCTGGCTGGGTTCCGCGGGCCTCGGATCGCGCGACGTCTACGTCCACACCTCGACCGTGGGCCAGACCCAGACCGTGGATCTGTGGATCGGCATGGGCCTGGCCAAGCTCTTCGCCAACAGCTGGCCGCTGCAAGGCCCGTGGGCGGAGTGGTACCTGATCGTCCCCTGACTCCTACTTCGATACCGCCGGCCGCAAGCAGGCGATGGCGGAGGCGGATTCGGCGACGATTTCGCGCATGGCGGCTTCGGCGGCGATTCCGTCGCGCCCTTGGACGGCAGCGGCGACGGCCGCGTGCAACTGCAGGGCCTGCGGATTCGCCTGCGTGGGCATGAGCTCGTGTTCGGTTCTGCCGGTGAGCACTTCACGCACGATCGGCGCGAACACCGCGAGCAGCGGATTGCCGGACGCCGTCAGCAGCGTCGCGTGGAACGTGACGTCGTGGCCGAGATAGGCCGGGGTGTCGGCGGATCGGGCGGTGGCCGACATGCCCATGACGGACGCGGTCAAGGTCGCACACTGCTCGGGGGTGGCATGCGTCGCGGCCAGGCGGGCAGCGAGCGGTTCGATGCCCGAACGCAATTCGGCCAGCCGGGCCAGGTGGGTGAAGCGGTCGGGACCGGCGAGCTGCCAGCGAATCAGCTTGGGGTCCAGGGCATGCCAGTGCGAAGGATCCAGCACGGTGATGCCCGCGCGACGGCGAATGCTGACCATGCCGAGGGATTCCAGCACCCGCACGACTTCCCGGGCGACAGTGCGCGAGACATCGAAGCGGGTGGCGATCTCGTCGGAGGAGATGCGCGCGCCGGGCGCGATGACCCCGGAAGCGATGTCGGCGCCGAGCCGATCCAGCACGGAGTCGTGCAAGGGCAGGGATCCGGCGCTGTCGACCATGGCTTCAGTCTCACACATCTGTGGCATACCTATCGGCAACCAAACCGTAATACGTAGTACTTATTCTCTCGACAGCTTGATATAGTCCTCCATATTAGGTCTCTGTGCCCTGGATCACTCCACCCCGACTCGAAGAAGCGTCATGCACAACCTCACCCCTCTCGCCACGGCGAATCTCGCCGACGCGGCCACCCGGCACGCCGGTAGCGCGCAGCTCATCACCGCGGCCCTGATCGGCGTCGCCCTCATCGTCGGCCTGATCACCTGGCTGAAACTGCATCCGTTCCTGGCCCTGGCCATCGGCGCGATCACCGTCGGCCTGATCGCCGAGCTCGGCGCGGCCGACACCGTGTCCTCCTTCGTCAAGGGCTTCGGCTCGACCATGGGCAGCGTCGGCATCCTGATCGGCTTCGGCGCCATGTTCGGCAAGCTGCTCGCCGACTCCGGAGGCGCGGATCAGGTGGTCGACACGCTGGTGCGCCGGGCCGGACCGAAGGCGCTGCCGTGGGTGATGGGCCTGGTCGGCGCGATCATCGGCCTGCCCATGTTCTTCGAGATCGGCGTGGTGCTGTTGATGCCGGTCATCCTGCTGGTCGCCAACCGATCGCGACTTCCCTTGCTGGCGGTGGCGATTCCGGCGCTGGCGGGTCTGTCGGCCATGCACGGACTGGTGCCGCCGCACCCGGGGCCGCTGGTGGCGGTGTCGGCGCTCAAGGCGGATCTGGGGCTGACGCTGGGGCTCGGTGTGCTGGTGGCGGTGCCGACGGTGATTCTCGCCGGTCCGGTGTTCGGCAAGCTGGCCGCCCGCTGGGTGAATGTGCCGGTGCCGGAACTGTTCTCGACCGACGAGCCCGAGGAGAAGGAAGAGCAGGGTCCGCGCCCGAGCTTCACCGCCACCCTGGCGACCATCCTGCTGCCGGTCGTACTCATGCTGGGCAGCGCCATCTTCGACGTGGTCTCCCCCAAATCCGGCTCGCCGGTGAAGAAGTTCCTCGACGTCCTGGGCACCCCGGTGGTCGCCCTCGGCATCGCCCTGATCGTCGGCATGATCGTGCTCGGCCGCGGCGGCCGCATGACCCGGGACAGCTTGGCCGACACCATGAACAGCGCCCTGCCGCCGATCGCCGGAATCCTGCTCATCGTCGGCGCGGGCGGCGGCTTCAAGCAGGTGCTGGTCGACACCGGCATCGCCAACACCATCGCCGACGCCATCCGCGATTCCAGCCTGCCGGTGCTGCTGTTGGCCTGGTTCGTGGCCGCGCTCATCCGGGTGGCCACGGGTTCGGCGACCATCGCGACGGTGACCGCGTCGGGGATTCTGGCCCCGGTCGCGGCCGGGCTCAGCAACTCTCACGTCTCGCTGATGGTGCTGGCGATCGGTTCGGGTTCACTGTTCCTGTCGCATGTGAACGACGCCGGATTCTGGATGGTCAAGGAGTACCTGGGCCTGAATGTGGTGCAGACCTTGAAGTCCTGGAGCGTCATGGAGTGCGTGATCTCGGTGGCCGGTCTGGCGGGCGTGCTCGCGCTGAGCGCGGTCATCTAGGAGGCGAACGATGGAATCCGCGGACACCGGCCGCACCGAGACCACCGCACGACCGCACATCGTCGTCCTCATGGGCGTCTCCGGCTCCGGGAAGTCGACGGTGGCCGGGATGCTCGTGAGCATCCTCGGCTGGGATCTCCTGGAAGGCGACGACCTGCACCCGCCCGCCAATATCGCGAAAATGGCGGCCGGGCATGCCCTCACCGATGCCGACCGCTGGCCCTGGTTGGAGGCGATCGCGGAGTGGATGTCGAAGGAGGTGGCGGCGGGCCGCTCGGCCATCGTCACCTGCTCGGCGCTCAAACGCTCGTACCGGGATGTGCTGCGCGGCGGCATGACCGGGCATCCGGAGGCGGTGCTGACCTTCGTGCACCTGACCGGATCGCGAGAGGACCTGCAGCGGCGGCTCACCGCGCGTATGGACCACTTCATGCCGCCGGGGCTGCTGGACTCGCAGCTCGAGACCCTCGAGACCCCGGGCCCCGACGAGCACATCGTCAGCATCGAAATCGGCCCGCCGCCAAACGAAGTCGCCGCCGCGACGCTGGCCGCCATCCGCGCTCACAGCTGACTCGAAGCTTCAGCTCAGCTTCAGCTGCGCTCTCTACGCTCACCGGTGTGTACGCACCGAGAATCGCCGCCGCGGTCGCGCTGTCCACCGTGTTCCTGGCCGCGGGGTGCTCGCATCCGCAGGCCCGCGCCGCCGCCGACACCACGGTGACCCTCGAATTCGGCGGGCTGCAAAGGCAATACATCATCCATTACCCCGCCGATCGGCCCTCGGGGAAGCTCCCCGCAGTGCTCGCCTTCCACGGCGGCGGGGGCAGCGCCCGGAACATGGCCTCCGCCTTCGGCTTCGACCAGCTCTCCGATGCCAACGGCTTCATCGCCGTCTACCCGGACGGATACGAGAGGTCCTGGAACGACGGCCGCGGTGATGACACCAATGCCGGCGCCGCGGGCATCGACGACGTGGGTTTCGTTGCGGCCGTGATCGACCGGATCATCGCGAACGACGGGGTCGACCCGGCCCGGGTCTACGCCACCGGAATGTCCAACGGCGGCATGTTCACCGAGCATCTGGGCTGCCATCTGTCGAACAAGTTGGCTGCCATCGCCCCGGTCGCGGGCCCGCTCCCCCAGACCGACCAATCCGCCTGCACCCCATCCCATCCCCTGCCGGTCCTGGAGATCCACGGCACCGCCGACCCGATCGTCCCCTACGACGGCGGCGTGGTTCGCGTCACCTCCGGCCACCGCGGCCCGGGGTCCAGCCCGGTGCTGTCCGTCGACGCCACCCAGCAGCTGTGGCGGCGGCAGAACGCATGCGATGCGGCCACTACCACGCAACTCCCCCAGCGCGCCGACGACGGCACTTCGGTGACAGTCCAGTCCTCCGATTGCGCGGGCGGCGCGAAAGTGCAGCTCTATGTGGTGACCAATGGCGGCCACACCTGGCCCGACGGCTCCCAGTACCTGCCCCAGGCCCTGGTCGGCAAGGTCACCCATCAGTTCGACGGTTCCGCGGTGATCTGGCAGTTCCTGTCGCAATTCCACACATAACCCTGGGTGAACATCGGACAACCAGGACGTACTACCGTTGTCTGATGGCCGCCACAGAGTTTGCCTGTCGGTAACTCTCGTATGAAACAACCAACGCTGAAGCGCCGGAAGGTTCCACGAGAGGTGGGCACGTACTGATGCCGCAATCGCAGGCAGAGACCGAGATCGAGACCGACCCCAGGCTACGGGCCGCCCTCGCGCCGCCCGCCCGCACCCTGGTGGACGTTCTCGCCGCCACCACCGCGGCCTATCCGGACGCACCCGCCATCGACGACGGCGACGAGGAACTCACCTACGCCGAACTGCGCGAGGAGATCGCGGCCACCGTCGAGCGGCTCACCGCCGCCGGGGTGCGCGCCGGGGACCGGGTCGGCGTGCGGATGCCCTCGGGGACGCGCGGGCTCTATGTCACGATCCTCGCGGTACTGCATGCCGGTGCGGCCTACGTACCCGTCGACGCCGACGATCCCGACGAGCGGGCGCGGCTGGTGTTCGGCGAGGCCCGGGTCACGGCCATCGTCACCGGCGACGGCATCCAAACCACTAGTGCGGCAAGTGGATCCGACCGCGACGCAATAGACGAACTCGGCCGCGACGCGGCGACCCGGGAACCGACGCCCGCCGACGACGCCTGGATCATCTTCACCTCCGGCTCCACCGGCACCCCCAAAGGCGTTGCGGTGACCCATCGCAACGCCGCCGCCTTCGTCGACGCCGAGGCGCGGCTGTTCCTCCAGGACGCCCCGATCGGTCCCGACGATCGGGTGCTGGCCGGACTGTCGGTCGCCTTCGATGCCTCTTGCGAGGAGATGTGGCTGGCCTGGCGGCACGGGGCATGCCTGGTGCCCGCACCGCGCGCGCTGGTCCGCACGGGCGCGGATCTCGGGCCGTGGCTGGTGCGCCGCCGGATCAGCATCGTCTCCACCGTGCCGACGCTGGCCGCCACCTGGCCCGCCGAGGCCCTGGAACCGGTGCGGCTGCTCATCTTCGGCGGCGAGGCGGTGCCGCCCGAGCTCGCCGAGAAGCTCGCGGGCAATCAGGATTCCGACCGCGAGGTGTGGAACACCTACGGGCCCACCGAGGCCACCGTGGTGGCGTGTGCCGCGCTGCTGGACGGCGGATTCCCCATCCGCATCGGGCTGCCCCTGGACGGCTGGGATCTGACCGTCATCGATGCGGCCGGAAATCCCGTGGGCGAGGGCGAATCCGGTGAGCTCGTGATCGGCGGCGTCGGGCTGGCCCGGTATCTGGATCCGGCCAAGGACGCCGAGAAGTACGCGCCGCTGCCCTCGGTCGGCTGGGAACGCGCCTACCGCAGTGGCGATCTGGTGCGCAACGATCGCGAGGGCCTGGTCTTCCTCGGCCGCGCCGACGATCAGATCAAGCTGGGCGGCCGCCGCATCGAACTCGGTGAGATCGACAACGCGCTGCAGCACCTGCCCGGCGTCACCGGCGCGGCCGCCGCGATCCGGACCACCAAGGCGGGCAACAAGATCCTCGTCGGCTACCTCACCGGCCCCGACGCGGGCTACGACCTGACCGTCGCGAGAAACATTCTCGCCGAACAGCTCCCGGCCCCGCTGGTCCCGCGTCTCGCCGTCGTCGACGAGCTGCCCACCCGCACCTCCGGCAAGGTGGATCGCGACGCGCTGCCGTGGCCGCTGCCCAAGGCCACCGCCGCCACCGAGGACAGCGGCCTCACCGAAACCGAGCAATGGGTTGCCGGACTGTGGGATTCGCTGCTCGGTGCCGAGGCGACCGATCCGAATGCCGACTTCTTCGATCTGGGCGGCGGCTCGCTGTCGGCGGCCCAGCTGGTCGCGGCGCTGCGGGAACGGAATCCGCGCATCGCCGTCGCCGACCTCTACGATCATCCGCGGCTGGGCGCGCTCGCGGCCTTCCTGGACGGTTCGGCGCCCGTCGCCGCGGTCGAGGAACGCCATGTGCGGCCGGTTCCCTTGCCCGCGCAGCTGTTCCAGGTGCTCGCCACCATCCCGCTGACGACCCTCACCGGCCTGCAATGGCTCACCTGGCTGGCCATCGTCGGCAATGTCGCGGCCTGGTCGGGCTCACTGCCGTGGCTGCCGCATCTCTCGTGGTGGTGGACGCTGGTCGCGTTCCTACTGTTCATCTCCCCGCCCGGCCGGATGGCGCTGTGCGTGGCCGGATCCCGCATCCTGCTGCGCGGCGTCGAGCCCGGCACCCATCCGCGCGGCGGGTGGGTGCATCTGCGACTTTGGACGGCCGTGCGCCTGTCCGAGGCCAGCGGCGCCGAGAACCTGTCCGGCGCACCGTGGATGGTGCCGTTCGCGCGCGCCCTCGGTGCGAAGGTCGGCACCGGCGTAGACCTGCACACGCTGCCGCCCGTAACCGGCATGCTCGAACTCGGCGACGGCTGCAGCGTCGAACCTGAGGTGGACCTGTCCGGCTACTGGATCGACGGCGACGTCGTCCACATCGGCCCCATCGAGATCGGCCCCGGCGCGGTGGTGGGCGCGCGCTCGATGCTGCTGCCCGGCACCAAAATCGGCCGCAATGCCGAGATCGCGCCCGGTTCCGCCGTCTCGGGCAAGGTGAAGGCCGAGCAGGAATGGGCGGGCTCACCTGCGGTGAAAGTCGGTAAGGCACAGCACCGCTGGCCCGACGAAACCCCCGCGCGCGCCGCGCACTGGGTCGGCATCTTCGGCGTCACCTCGATGGTGCTCGCGGCCGTACCCATCCTCGCGCTCGGCACCGGCGGTCTGCTCATCGCCTGGTGGATTCGCGACACGCAGACGCTCGGAGCCGGTTTCGGCCGCGCCTTCGCCATCCTGCCGGTCGCCATGCTGCTCGTCCTGGCCGTGTACGCGGCGGTGACCATCGTCGCCGTCCGCCTGCTCGCCATCGGACTGACCGAAGGCCATCACCCCGTGCGCAGCCGCGCGGGCTGGCAGGCCTGGGCCACCGAACGCCTGCTGGATTCCGCGCGCACCTTCCTGTTCCCGCTCTACGCCAGCCTGCTCACCCCGGTCTGGCTGCGCCTGCTCGGCGCGAAAGTCGGCAAGCGCGTGGAGGTCTCGACCGTCCTGCTGCTGCCCAAGTTCACCGTGGTCGCCGACGGCGCGTTCCTGGCCGACGACACCATGGTCGCCAGTTACGAATTGGGCGGCGGCTGGCTGCGCATCGGCGAGGCCAAGGTCGGCAAGCGCGCCTTCCTCGGCAACTCCGGCATGACCGCGCCCGGCCGCCGGGTGCCGAAAAACGGCCTGGTCGCGGTGCTCTCGGCCGCACCGTCCAAGGCCAAGGCGGGATCCTCGTGGCTGGGCAGCCCGCCGATCCGGCTGCGCCGCGCCGCCGAGACCACCGACACCGCACGCACCTTCGATCCGCCGCTGAAACTGCGCATCGCCCGCGCGGTGGTCGAGACCTGCCGGCTCATCCCGGTATTCGTCACCTTCGCCATCGGCCTCGGTGTGATCTTCGCCCTGGCCTGGCTGGCGCGGAATCTGGGCCACCTGCCCGCCGCCCTGCTCAGCGGCCTGGTGCTGATCGGCGCGGGCGCGGTCGCCGGAACCGTCTCGGTGATCGCGAAATGGCTGCTGGTGGGCCGGATCCGAGCCGTGGAGCACCCGCTGTGGAGCTCCTTCGTGTGGCGCAACGAGGTCGCCGACACCTTCGTCGAGCATGTGGCCGCGCCCTGGTTCGCGCGCGCCGCGACGGGTACGCCCGTACTGAATGTCTGGCTACGCGGACTCGGCGCCAAGATCGGCCGCGGGGTATGGTGCGAATCTTATTGGCTTCCGGAGGCTGACCTGGTGACACTCGGTGCTGGCGCGACTGTGGAACGCGGCTGCGTGGTGCAGACGCACCTGTTCCACGATCGAATCATGGCCATGGACACCGTGACTCTGGGCGCGGGCGCGACCCTCGGACCGCACTGCGTCGCGCTGCCTGCCTCGGCCATCGGCGCGGGCGCGACCATCGGCCCGGCCTCGCTGGTCATGCGCGGCGACAGCGTGCCGCCGTCCACCCGCTGGTGGGGCAACCCCATCGCACCCTGGGGCGGAGGTCGCTGATGGCGGACCGCCTCGACGAACCCATCGATGATTACCTGCCGCAGAACGGAAACCGCGGCTACCGGGTCTCGCGCTACGAGCTGGACCTGGTCTACAAGATGTCGAGCAACCGGCTGTCGGGGACCGCGGAGATCACCGCGGTCACCACCGGCGTGCGAGATCGGTTCGCGCTGGACCTCTCTCAGTCGCTGGCCGTATCGAAGGTGCTCGTCAACGGGGCCAAGCCCGCCAAATACGTGCATCAGCGCGGCAAATTGGTGATCACGCCGCGGCAGAAGATTCCGGCGGGCGGCGCACTGGTGTTCACGGTGAACTACGCCGGACCGCCCAAACCGGTGCGCGGACCGTGGGGCGAGGTCGGCTGGGAGGAACTCACCGACGGGGCGCTGGTCGCCAGCCAACCCAATGGCGCGGCCTCCTGGTTCCCCTGCGACGACCACCCCAGTTCCAAGGCCAGCTACCGGATTTCGATCACCACCGATTCGCCGTACTACGCGCTGGCCAACGGCACGCTCATGCGCAAGCAGACCAAGGCCAGCCAGACCACCTGGGTCTACGAACAGCCCGAACCCATGTCCAGCTACCTGGCCACCATCCAGATCGGGCAATACCGCAAGCAGCGTATCGACGCCCCGCGCGGCATGCTGCCCATGCAGGCCATCCTCCCCACGCGCCTGCGCACCGCGTTCGAACACGACTTCGCGCGGCAGCCGCAGATGATGCAGGTCTTCACCGAGAAGTTCGGGCCCTACCCGTTCGAGGCGTACACCGTGGTCGTCACCGACGACGAGCTCGAGATTCCCATTGAGGCCCAGGGCATCTCGGTATTCGGCGCGAACCACTGCGACGGGCGGCGCGGGCACGAGCGCCTCGTAGCGCACGAGCTGGCACACCAGTGGTTCGGCAACAGCCTCACCATCCGGCAGTGGCGCGATATCTGGCTACACGAGGGCTTCGCCTGTTACGCCGAATGGATCTGGTCCGAGGCATCGGGCGGGCCCAGCGCCGACCAGCTGGCGCGCAGCGCGCACCGCAATCTCGAACGGCTGCCGCAGGATCTCATCCTGGCCGATCCCGGAGCCGAGCTCATGTTCGACGACCGCGTCTATAAGCGCGGCGCGCTCACCCTGCACGCGCTGCGGCTCACCGTCGGCGACGCCGCCTTCTTCGATCTGCTGCGCACCTGGACCGCCCGCTACCGGCACGCGTCCATCACCACCGGCGAATTCACCGATCTGGCCGGGCATTACAACCCCGTTCCGCTGCAGCCTTTGTGGGACGCCTGGTTGTTCGCCCGACCGCTCCCGGCGCTGCCGCCCGGCCCCGCGTACGCGCCGCAAACCTCGACCGGGTAGACTCGCTCCGAACACGAAAGTTGATCATGGATACGACACGGTCGTATCAAGCGTCGTAGATCGCTACCACTCCTGAGCAGCCCCAACTGCGCGGCAAGCTTTCCTTACGGCGATCGATTTTGCCCACCGGCAATCTCGCCACCCTTGTGCCCCCGGCGCGGACCCCTGTCCGCAGCACGGCTCGGGCACCGCCCGATGCCCGAAAGGCACTGCAACACTTATGAATACACCGTCCTTCGCCGCGCTCGGCGTGCGCGCACCGCTGGTCCGCGCCCTCACCGCGGCCGGAATCACCGCACCGTTCCCCATCCAGGCCGACACCCTGCCCGACTCGCTCGCCGGACGCGACGTGCTGGGCCGGGGACGCACCGGCAGCGGCAAGACCCTCGCCTTCTCGATTCCCATGGTGGACCGCCTCGGCGGCGAGCTCGCCGGTAAGCGGGTCCCCAATCGCCCGGTCGGGCTGGTGCTCGCGCCGACCCGCGAGCTGGCCACGCAGATCGCCACCGCCATCGAGCCGTTGGCGGGCGCGTGCGGGATGACCGTCACCACGATCTTCGGCGGCGTCTCCCAGCACCGTCAGGTGCAGGCGCTCAAGCGCGGCGTCGATATCGTCATCGCCTGCCCCGGGCGGCTCGAGGATCTGATGAAGCAGGGGCTGATCAGCCTCGACGCCGTCGAGGTCACCGTCATCGACGAGGCCGACCACATGGCCGACCTGGGCTTCCTGCCCGGCGTCACCCGAATCCTGGCCGCCACCCCCGAGCACGGGCAGCGGCTGCTGTTCTCGGCCACGCTCGACAACGGCGTGAACAAGCTGGTCAAGCGGTTCCTGCCGAACGCGGTGCTGCACTCGGTAGACGACGCCAACTCGCCGGTCGCCGATATGACCCACCACGTCTTCGAGGTGTCGAGCGCGGAGACCAAGCGCGCGGTCGTGCACCGCCTCGCCTCCGGCACCGGGCGGCGAATCCTGTTCACCCGCACCAAGCATCAGGCCCGCAAGCTCGCCAAGCAGCTCACCACCTCCGGAATCCCGGCGGTCGACCTGCACGGCAACCTGAACCAGCCCGCCCGCGACCGCAACCTGGCCACCTTCGCCTCCGGCGCGGCCAAGGTCCTGGTCGCCACCGATGTCGCGGCCCGCGGCGTCCACGTCGACGGCGTCGAACTCGTCGTCCACGTCGACCCGCCCGCCGAACACAAGGCCTACCTGCACCGCTCCGGCCGCACCGCCCGCGCGGGCAATGCCGGCGACGTCATCACCCTGGTCATGCCCGACCAGCGCGGCGACCTGGCCGCCCTCATGCGCAAGGCCAAGATCGACGTCACCCCGCAGCGCGTCACCGCCGACTCCCCCGCGGTGATCGAACTCGTCGGCGAGGTCGCACCCCTGGTGGCGATCTCGGACCCGGCCCCGGCACGGCAGCAGAAGGCCGCGCCCGCCTCGAAGTCGGCCCGCACCAACGCAACCCGCGATGACGACAGCGGGGCACCGCGCGGACGGCGACGCGGACGGTCCGGGTCGCAGGGGTCCGAGTCCTACAAGCGCAGCGCGCGCCAGGACGGCGACGCGGCCCTGACCAAGCCGGGCGCCCGGGGCGGCCGCAAGGCCGAAGTCGCCACCGCCGGACGCCCGGGTCGACGCCCGGCCACCGGCGCACCGCGCGGCACCCAGTCCGATGCGCACGGCACCCGCGCGCACGGCGATGCCGGCCACGGCAAGTCGGCCACCCGGAGCGGCGGCAAGTCGAACGCTCGGGGCGCCGACCGCACCGCCCGCTCGGAGGGTGCGGCCCACGGCAGCGGCTCCGCCCGCCAGCGCGGCGAGCGCGGCAACGGCGGTTCCGCACGCCAGGGCGGCCGAGGCGCGGCCCCCGCCGGAAGCACCGGAGGGCTCGCCGGCTTTTCCCGCGCCGGCGCACCCCGCCGTCGCCGCAGCGCCTGATTGCGCCCGCGCCCCGGGTGGGCGCCGCCATACGCGAGAAATCGCCGAGTGGCACACCAGCGAATGGATTCGCCTGAATCGCTCTCGCCGGTGTGCCACTCGGCCTTTTTGTGGGTCCGGACACAACACCGTCACTGCAAGGCACGCTCGAGCGCATGGGACCGCAGAAATGGGACAATTGCCCATATGTACCCCAGCTGAAGTCTCATACAGTTAATGAAGAGCAAGCAGCTGCCCGCTTTTACGTTTCAGATTCGCTTCTATCGTCTCGGACGCCTTTCACAGGGTCAGGAGAGGAAATCATGAAGTCTCACGCGCCATTGAACGAGCGGGCCATCGTCAAGTTCGAGCACATCGAGAACCGATACAAGGTGTCGGTCACTCCGATCGATCGTCTCAATTGGCGGGTGGGGTACGCGCCCGATATGAAGGCTGCCGTCGAACTCGCGCACGAACTCGTCAACTGACAGCTAGAGGGGCTGCGCGCCCGGTTCGAGCAGTCGTTTCGGGTGCATCCCGTCGACCTGTCCGATGAACGGCGGATGGATGCTGTAGCCGAGCATCCGGCGAATGTCCTCCGATACCGCGCGGACCGTGTCGCGGGTCATGGAGAGGGTGAACGCCTCTTGCGGGCGCAGCCACGGTTCGCAGTATTGTGCGGTGAGCGCGAGGCGAGAATTCGCGGAACTATTCGCGCCGCCACCATGCCAGAGCGTGCCGACGAAGAATACGCAGCTACCTGCCCGCATTACGACGGGCTCGCGGGTGGAATCGCCGGGTAGCCGATCGTCCCAGAGGTGACTTCCGGGAATGATGTCGGTCGCGCCGTTCTCCGCGGTGAAATCATCGATGGCCCAGATCGTGGCCGCCCCCAATGCCTTTCGCGGACGCGGCAGCGGATAGAACCCGTCGTCGGTGTGCAACATCTGCGCCTGTTCACCGGGCAGGATATTGATCACCTGCAGCATCGACAGCAGATAGTTGGGCAGGAACAGCCGGTCCAGCAGGGCCAGTACGCGCGGGTGATCGGCGATCCGATCGCAGGAGCGGGTCTTGTTCAGCACGCTGTAGACGCGCTGGGTCGAATGACCCTCGAAGTTGTTGCGGCCCTTCGGATTCAGCAGCGGAACGACGCTCGCCCGAATCTCGTCGAGCTCGGCGGGCGTCAGCAGATCCGGCAGGATCACGTACCCGTCCCGCGCGACCGCGGCCAGGTCCGCCTCCACCACCGCCGGATCGACGCTCGCGCCACTGCTCGCGGTGCGCCGGTAGGTCCCCGCGAGGTCCCCGTCCAGATCCCGCAACGACGTCACTTTCCCGCTCATGCCGCCATCCTTCACATAACTGAGTTCTGTTATGGTTCGCCAGTGGCACGCGCACCTCTGGGACGTCAACAACTTCTCGATGCCGCCCGCGACGAACTCGTCCATGCGGGCGGCACCCTCGAACTGAGTGCGCTGACCCGCCGCACGGGCCTGAGCACCGGCGCCCTCTACCACCACTTCGGCTCCAAAGTCGGCCTGCTGGCGGCGATCTGGGACGACTTCTACGACGGCCTGAGCCGTGCGACCGCCGACGACCGGGTCCCGGCCGACGGCGACTGGGCCACCCGCGAACGCGCCCGCACCCACCGGTTCGTCGCCTACCACTTCGACCACCCCCTCGCGGCCTTGCTGCTCAACCGCGTCGCCCCAGACCCGGGCCTCACCGAGATGGAGGCCAACTACATCCGCAACCTCGCCGACGCCGCCGCCACCAACATCCGCCGCGGCCAAGCCTCCGGCGAAATCCCCGCCGACCTCGACCCCAACAGCGCCGGCGCCTACGTCATCGGCGGCCTGCGCCACGGCATCGCCCAGCAGTTGCGCGATACTCCCCGCCCCACAGTCGATATCGCCGCCGAACGCCTCTGGCGACTGACGGCCGCAGCGCTCGCCCTGCCCTGAACCCGCCCCCGCTACGCTAGGTACCGTCCCGACGCGTCGCCGGGACCGCTTCGTTCCGGGCGACGAGCCCAGACACCTCGGCGAGTGGGATGTGGGGAATCAGGAGGGCGATGACGAACGCGATCGCCACCGCGGGCAGGAGGTAGGCGAAGATTGGGACGAGCGCGTCGGCGTACGACGCGACGATCGCGTCGCGCAAGGGGGCGGGGAGGTGGGCCA
>NZ_BAAFGR010000172.1:0-15187 GCF_041154655.1 Nocardia sp. JMUB6875 | reverse complement strand
ATCTACACCGGCCCCCCGAACCCGGCCGCCTCGAGCTCCGCCGCGAACCCGGAGGTCACATCGCGGCGCGTAGAAAACGGATCGACATGCCCCACAACGACCCCGATACGAAAACGAGCCTTCCACCCCGAGCATAAGCCGATCACCGCGTGTGCGCGCAGGAGTCGCCCGCCTCCACCGATCTTCGCACCCCCCCGGGTCGGTTGCCCCACGGCCCGGCATCAGCGCACTCGGAAGAATTCCTCCGAGACGGGTCCAGCGAGTCGAGGAGCTCGATGCGCAGTCGGTCGAGGTGATGTCGGTGGCGGCGTCGAAGCGAGCGGAAAGGAGCCCGGTGCGGGCGATGAGACCAGGCTTGGCGAATCGTCAAGTGTGCGAAGGGTTCTCCAAGATCGCGGCCGGAAAATGGCGGTGGGATTCCGGTCTCGTGCGGTCGGTGACCCGGGGATCATGGATGCGACGGGTTCCCGACCGCCCGTCCGGAATACGGAGAGTCTGTCATGACGACTGTCGGCGATCAGGAACTGTGGTGTCCGTTGCGGGGATCGGTGCATCCCCTGCGCGTGGCCGTCGAGGCGGACAGCCGGGCGTGGCTCGACGGGCACGGGGTGATGCCGGCCGCGCGGGTCGAGGAGTTCTGGGCCGGTGCGCCAGGGGCTTTGGGGTCCTACACCTATCCGCGCGGGACTCGGGAGGGGACGCAGCTGGCGACCGATTTCATCACGTGGCTGTTCGCGTTCGACGATCTGTACTGCGACGGCAATCGGATCGGGAGTGATCCGGTCGGGTTCAGTGCGGTGATCGGGGAGCTGATCGAGGTGCTCGAGGCGCCGGAATCGGGGAATTCGCAGGAGCTTCCGGTGCGGCGGGCGCTGCGTGACCTGCACGGGAGGGTTGCGGCGATGGGCTCGCCGGTGCAGCGGCAGCGGTGGGCGGCGGACACCGAGCGGTATCTGCTCACCAAGTTGTGGGAGGCGGGGCGGCGTCAGGCCAGGTCGCTGCCGCCGCTGGCCTCGTACGCGCATATGCGCAGGCTCGGCGGGGCCAACGTCGCCTGCCTCATGCTGACCGATATCAGCCTGGATTGCGAGGTCCCGGCGGACGTGATGTGCGGTGCCCGGATGAACGAATTGGTCCAGGCCGCTGCCGATCTCGCGGATCTCGACAACGATCTGCTGTCGTATGCCAGGGAGAGCGGGCCCGATGAGGAATTCCCCATCAACGGCGTGACGGCGGCGGCTCAGCACGGTGCTCCCGACCTCGCCGCGGCGGTTCGGTGCGTGGTGGATTTCCGCGACACCCGGATGCGCACGCTGCTCGATGCATCGGCCTATTTCGCTGCGGATCCGGATAGCGCGGCCGCCGATTTCAGCCGGGGCGTCTGCGACTGGGTCAGCGGTCACATCGACTGGATCATGAAGTCCGGTCGCTATTCTCGGCTTCCGGCCGCGTGACGCCGCGCCCGACGGGTGTCGCCGCGGTGACTCGCATGCGCAGGTGCCGGGGTTGCAGCGTGGCGGATCGGGCCGGGCGGGGGTCGCTGCCGGGCAGGGTCTTCAGCCGCCAGCGGGAGGCGATGCTGGCCAGCGCGAGCGTCATCTCCGTCATCGCGAAGTCCTCGCCGATGCATTTGCGCGCGCCGTCGGCGAAGGCCAGGAAGCCGCCGCGGGACCCGGGTTTGGCCGCCAGCCAGCGGTCCGGGTCGAATCGATCGGGGTCGGGGTAGAGATCGGCGCGGTGCTGGATCGTGAAAGCGCTGTACAGCACCGTGGTTCCGGCGGCGAGCGGGTGGCCGCCGAGTTCGGTGTCCTCGCTGACGGTGCGGGTGACGAACCAGACCGGTGGACGCAGGCGCAGGGTTTCGGTGATCACGCGCCTGGTGAGGGGTAGATGCGGCAGGTCTTCGTAGCGGGCAGACCGACCACCCAGTACCGAATCGACTTCGGCGTATAGACGATCCGCGACATCCGCATGCTGATCGAGCAGATACAGCGCCCACGCCAGCGCGGTACCGGTGGTCTCGGTCCCCGCGACGAAGAACGTGATGACATGGTCACTGATCTCCTGATCACTGAACCCCTCCCCACTCGTGTCACGCGCAGAGATCAACGCCGACAACAGATCTCCCCCATCAGTCCCCGCGGAACGCCGAGCACCGATGATCTCCGCCAGCGCGGCCCGCAAATTCGTGATCGCCCGCTCATACCCCCGATTCCCCGGCGTCGGCACCCGCAACAGCGGCGCGGGCATCACCGTCCGCACCATCAACGCCGCCACCACCCGATCGAGATCCTCCAGCATCCGCGTCAACCGCGCCCCCGGCACCGAATGCGTGAACAACGCGGCCGCCGTCACCCCCGAAGTCAGCGCATGCATCTCCGCCTTCACATCGAGAACCCGCCCATCCCACCAGGATTCGACCGTCTCCCCGATCCGCCGACTCATCACCGCCGCATACTCCCCGGTCCGACCCGCCTGAAACAACGGCTGCAACAACCGCCGATGCCGCCGATGCACCGAATACGGACAAGTCACCAACCCTTCCCCCAACACCTCCCGAACCCGATCCAACAACGCCCCACCCTTGTCGAAAACCCGATCCCGCCGCAACAGTTCCCTGGTCAACTCCGGATCACAAACGGCCACCGCACTCACCGGCCCTAGCCCGATCCGCACCAGATCCCCGTGCGCAGGCAGCGATCTCAAGAACTCCAGCGGATCACGCACCAGCGAAGCCACATGCCCGAGCAGGGGCATCCGACGCGGAGCGACAGCGATCGATCCCATCAACCAACTTTCCCAGACCCACCCCTCACAACCCGGCAAATCGACCCACGGCCACCAGAATCGCGATGATCAGAATGGTCGTAGTGATAGCGATGTTCTTCGGCTCCCGCAGCCGAAGGTGCGCAATGATCGCACCAACCATCACCACCGCGAACCCCACCGCGGCCAAAGGCGTCAGCACCGGCGCAATCCCGGTCCACCACGGCACGATGATCCCGACAACACCGAGCAATTCACACGCGGCGGTCACCTTGACAACAGCGCGCGAATACAACCCAACCCCGGTCTGCCCCAGCTCAACCAGCCGCTCCCGCGACAGTGTGGACTTGGCCGAACCCGATACGGCGAACACAACAGCCAAAGCGATCTGCCCGATCCAAAGTAAGACGTTCACAACAACCTCCTCGATTGCTTATCGCCATACGACAATCGAGCACCGGTGAACGTGACAGCCGTCGGCTGGTCAGGCGAGGTTCAGGGCGATGGTGAGGTAGAGGAGGACTGCGAGAAGGTCGGCTACCGGCCGGGGTACATCGGGTAGGTGGGGGACGGGCGGAAGTAGGCGCTCGACTGGTTGTTCCACAGCAGGATTACCGCGCCCAGGCCGACGGACCAGGTCAGGAGGCCGAAAACGGTTGAGATCACCGCGGTGTCGACGTTGGGCAGGAACAGGCCGATCAGGGTGAGCAGCGTGGACAAGGAGTAGAGGGCGAAGAAGACGGTGCTCGTGATGCGGGCCCAGTTCTTGCCGGCCCGGGTCGCGAACGCCATCCAGAGCCAGAGGCCGATGGAAATCACGGACATCACGATGCCTACGCCGAACGAGACGTTTGTGATCGTATCGATGTCGCTCTCGGTCAGGGCGCCGCTCGAACTCTCGGAAGCCTTGTCCCGCACCGTCGACAGCTGGGTGAGGCCGTACAGCGTGCTGATCAGCGTCAGCACGGCACCGGCCAGTATGAGATAGAAGGCGTTCATCACCGGCTGTGGCGGCTTCGACGCCCCAGCCGGTCCACCCGGATACTGCGCCATCCCCGGAAACGGCTGATACGCCGCGGGATCCTGATACGGCGGCTGCCCAGGCGCGGCCGGGTATGGCTGTGACGCGGCCGAATACGGGTGTGGCGCGGGCGGATACGGGTGCGGGTAGGACTGCTGCGCGGCCGGATCCCAATAGGGCTGTTGCGCCGGATCTTGATTCGGCTGCGGTTCTGGATAGGTCACTGTCGCTCCCCTCAACGGTGCATTCGCCGGAGCATACGGGCAAACGCGGTATCTAGCCCTCGGCGGCGAGCTGGCCGCAGGCGGCGGCGATTTCCTGGCCTCGGGTGTCGCGGACGGTGCAGGTGACGCCCTGGGCCTGGACGCGGCGGACGAATTCGTCCTGGACCGGTTTGGGGCTGGCGTCCCACTTGCTGCCGGGGGTGGGGTTGAGGGGGATGAGGTTGACGTGGACCAGGGGGCCCAGCGCCTTGTGGAGTTTCTTGCCGAGCATGTCGGCACGCCACGGGTGGTCGTTGATGTCGCGGATCAGCGCGTATTCGATGGAGACGCGGCGGCCGGACTTGTCGGCGTAATAGCGTGCGGCGTCGAGGACTTCGGCGACCGGCCAGCGATTGTTGACCGGTACCAAGGTGTCTCGGAGTTCGTCGTCCGGAGTGTGCAGGGAGACAGCGAGTCTCACCGACATGTTCTCATCGGCCAGCTTGCGGATGGCGGGGGCGAGGCCGACGGTCGACACCGTGACCGAGCGCTGCGAGATACCGAAACCCTCCGGCGAGGGAGACGTGATGCGGCGAACCGCGTTCACCACGCGCTTGTAGTTGGCCAGCGGCTCACCCATGCCCATGAACACGATGTTGGACAGGCGGCCCGGCCCACCCGCGACCTCACCGTCGCGCAGGGCGGCAGCGGCGGCGCGCACCTGGTCGACGATCTCGGCGGTGGACAGATTGCGGTTGAGCCCGCCCTGCCCGGTGGCACAGAACGGGCAAGCCATGCCGCAACCCGCCTGCGAGGAGATGCACAGCGTGTTGCGGTCCGGATAGCGCATGAGGACGGACTCCAGCAGCGTGCCGTCGTTCGCCTTCCACAGCGACTTACGGGTGGTGCCGTCATCGCATTCGATGTGGCGGATCTCGGTCAGCAGCGTCGGGAACAACGCCTCGGCGACCTTGGCGCGCATCGCCTCCGGCAGATCGGTCATCTTGTCCGGATCGGCCACCAACCGCCCGTAGTACTGCCGGGCGATCTGATCGGCCCGGAACTTCGGCAGCCCGAGCTCCTCGACCACCGCCTTGCGCTCCTGCGCATCGAGGTCGGCGAGATGCCGGGGCGGCATGCCGCGACGCGGGGCATCGAAAACGAGGGGCAAGGGAGTCGTCATAACCCGTCCAGTGTACGTACCGGCGTTTTCCCGGTTACGGCCGGATTCCAGGGCACGGCGGTACCCTCGGCCCGTGACCGAACCGGATCCACAATTGGAGGAGCTGGCGGAGCAGCGGGCCATGCTCCGCGCGGCGTACGCGGAATTCGACCTCGTCGACGAGTTCGCCGGGGTGAATCAGCACCTGGACCAGCTGATCGCCGGGCTCGAGGACATCGGCCGGGAACTCGACGACGCGTTGGCCAGGCTCGACGACGCGGAACAGGTCGACGACCCGATATCCGAGCTTCCGTCATAGCGATCAGCAATGATCGAGCTATGACAACCGCCGTGCCAGACGCCGGGGCGGATCCGACCCCGAGCAAGGGAAATTCGAAGCACAAGGGCCAGGGCGCTCTCAAGACCCGCGCCGGTTATGCGTGGATCGGCCTGGTCATCGCCGCGTTGATCGGCATCGCGCTGCTGGTCTTCATCCTGCAGAACCTCGAACAGGTCAATGTGACCGTCTTCGCCTGGGATTGGAATCTGCCCCTGGGCGTTCTCGTCCTGCTGTCGGTCATCGCGGGTGCGCTGGTCACCGCGCTAATCGGCGGCTACCGCATCCTGCAACTGCGGCGCGCCGCCAAGAAAGCCAAGTAGCTCAGAGCAGCGCGGTCAGCACGAGCCAGGCCACGAACGCGGACGGCAGCATGGAGTCCAGTCGATCCATGATGCCGCCGTGTCCGGGCAGCAGCGTGCCCATGTCCTTGATGCCCAGCTCCCGCTTGATCTGCGATTCGATCAGATCGCCGCTGGTCGCCACGAGCACCAGCCCCGCGCCCAGCAGCACGCCGATCATCGAATTCGCCTGCAGCAGCAGCGTCACCGTCAGCAGACCGCCGATCACGCAGAACACCAGCGACCCGGCGAAGCCCTCCCAGGACTTCTTCGGGCTGATGTGCGGCACCATCGGATGCTTGCCGAACAGCACCCCGGCCACGTACCCGCCCACATCGGAGCAGACCACCAGGATCATGAAGGTCAGCACCCGCAGATTGCCGTCGTCCTGGGACAGCATGAGCACCGCGAACGCGGCCAGCAGCGGCACCCAGGTCAGCACGAAGACCGAGATCGCGGTGTCGCGCAGGTAGTTTCGCGGCGTCGCCGTCAGGCCGTGGTCGAACAGCCGCCACACCATCAGGGTCAGCGCCGTCGCGCCGAACGCGCCCAGCACGCCCTGCGGCCCGAGCGGCCAGGCCAGCCAGACCACCGCCTGCCCGCCGACCAGCAGCGGAATCCGCGGCACCAGCACATCGGCCTCGCGCAGCCGCTTGGTCACCTCCCAGGTGGCCACCGCGACCGCCACCGCGATCACGCCGACGAGCACCTTGGGCGCCCACAGCAGAATCGCGATGAGGGACAACCCCAGCCCGAATCCGACCGCCAGCGCGGCCGGCAGATTGCGGCCCGCCTTCGACGCGGGCGCCTTGCCCTCGGACCCAGCGCCGCCCTCGAATCCACCGCCCGCGGGCCCGGCCGAGTCGGCGGTGCCCGGTTCGACCTGATTGCCGCCCGCATCGACCGAATTGCCCGATACCGCCGACGTCGCGGCCGCGGCATTCGCCGACGACGCGATGGCTTCCTCCGGCACCTCGCCGGTGGCGGCAGTCTCTTCGGCCACGATTGTCCCGTCGCTCAACTTGTCGTCCGTTCGTCCCTACCCCCGGCCGGAGACCGGCCGTCTCAGCACTCCAGCGGCAGGCGCTAGACCTCGAGCAGTTCGCCTTCTTTGTGCTTCACCAGCTCGTCGACCTGCGCCACGTACTTCTGGGTGGTCTTGTCGAGTTCCTTCTCGGCGCGACCGACCTCGTCCTCGCCCGCCTCGCCGTCCTTCTGGATGCGGTTGAGCTCATCCATGGCCTTGCGGCGGACATTGCGGATGGCGATCTTGGCGTCCTCGCCCTTGGACTTGGCCTGCTTCACCATCTCCCGGCGGCGCTCCTCGGTGAGCTGCGGGATCGAGACCCGGATGATGTCACCGTTGTTGGTCGGATTCACCCCGAGATCGGAATTGCGGATGGCGGTTTCGATCGGCTGCATCTGCGCCTGCTCGTACGGCTTGATCACCACCATGCGCGGTTCTGGCACGGTGATCGAGGAGATCTGGGTGATCGGTGTCATCGACCCGTAGTACTCGACCACGATGCGCGAGAACATGCCCGGATTAGCACGACCGGTCCGGATCGAGCCCAGGTCGTCCTTCACCACCGAGACGGCCTTCTCGAACTTTTCCTCGGCGTCGAAGAGCGCTTCTTCAATCACGGCGTTTCCTCCACTGCGTCATGGTTCTTGTCGTCGGTCACGACCGGACCCTGGTCAACGGTCACGACCTGACCAGGGTGCCGATCTTCTCACCGGCGACAGCGCGGGCGATATTTCCCTTGGTCAACAAATTGAACACCAGCATCGGCATCTGGTTGTCCATACACAGGCTGAAGGCGGTGGCATCGGCGACCTTGAGGCCGCGCTCCAACGCCTCCTTGTGGGTGATCTCGGTGAACATGGTGGCGTCGGGATCCTCCTTGGGATCCGCGGTGTAGACGCCGTCCACGGCCTTGGCCATGAGCACCACTTCGGCGCCGATCTCCAGCGCGCGCTGGGCGGCGGTGGTGTCGGTCGAGAAGTAGGGCATGCCCATGCCCGCGCCGAAGATCACGACGCGGCCCTTCTCCAGGTGGCGCTTGGCGCGCAGCGGCAGGTAGGGCTCGGCGACCTGGCCCATGGTGATGGCGGTCTGCACCCGGGTGTCGATGCCCTGCTTCTGCAGGAAATCCTGCAGCGCAAGGGAATTCATGACGGTGCCGAGCATGCCCATGTAGTCCGAGCGGGCCCGCTCCATGCCGCGCTCCTCGAGCTCGGCGCCGCGGAAGAAGTTGCCGCCGCCGATCACGACCGCCACCTGGACGCCCTCGGAGACGACCTCGGCGATCTGTTCGGCGACCATCTGCACCACATCGGGATCGAGACCCACCCGGCCACCGCCGAACATCTCGCCACCCAGCTTGAGGAGCACTCGGCGATAGCCCTTGCGATCGGGGGCGGTATCCGGGTCCGTCATCGGTCTCCTTGTCTCGGCGGTGCAATCGAGCGTCTGGTGGGGCGATGTGCGCGGGCACATGAAAAGACCATCCCGGCCGACGAATTGCACGGGACGGCTACAAAGCTTCATCTATCCTGCCTCACGACCGGTCACGACGGTGACCCGACCCTCGATACGGCCTACTGATTCGTGACTTTTCGGGCGGGCTGTCCGGCCGCCAGCACGGCCGCGATGCGCTCGGCCGCGACCGGCGTGGCGGGGGCCTGGATCACCATCAGCAGGTTCGGGTCCTCGGCCGGGCGCAACTGGAACACCTCGAGTTCGATCGAACCGACGCCCGGATGGTTCACCACGATGGTCGCGGGGCGAAACCTGCGCACCGGGTACTCCGACCACCAGCGGCGGAATTCCGGGCTGGCGACGGTCAATCCGGCGACCAGGGCGGCGAGGCGAGCATCGTCGGGACGGCGGCCGAGCGCATCGCGCAACTGGCTCACCACGGCGCGCGCGGCCCGCGCCCAGTGGGTCATCCGCCTGCGATTCTCGTTCTCGGTGAACATCATCCAGATCAGATTGCGGCGCTCGGGCGGCAGGTCGAGCGGGTCGTCGCGGACCAACACGTAGGCGCGATTCCAGACCAGATAGTCGAAACAGGCGTCGTAGATGCTGGCGGGGCTGGGCATGACGGCGTCCACCAGGCGTTGCAGACGCGCCCGGTCGGTATCGATATCGGGGTCCTCGGGCTCCGCCAGCCCGGCCAGAAACCTCAGGTGGCGATGCTGATCCGGATCCAGCCGCAGCGTCCGGGCCAGCGCGTCGATGACCTGGCGGCTGGCCGCCACCTCCCGGCCCTGCTCGAGCCAGGTGTACCAGGTCACCCCGACGCCCGACAGCTCGGCGACCTCCTCGCGCCGCAAGCCCGGTGTCCGCCGCCGCGCCGGATCGCCGTAGGGCACCAGACCCACGTCCGCCGGCTGTAATCTGGCACGCTGCGCCCGCAGGAATTCACCGAGTTGGACGTGCCGGGCCGAGACCGGGCGGGAATCGGAAGTGCCTTTGCCACTTACCATCTGGATAGCCCCCTGTACAGGTACCTGACTAGCAGTATCACCACCAGGACAGATCCGCGCGCGCCTTCCTACGGTCGAAGCGAGATCGACACGGCAGGAGCTGGGCATGAGTACAGGGCGTGGACCGGTACTGGTCATCGGAGCAACCGGGCGGCAAGGCGGCGCGGCCGCCCGCGCCCTCCTCGAAAAGGGCTGGCCGGTACGGGCTTTCGTCCGCGACCCGGAGAAGCCCGCGGCCCGGCGACTGCGCGACGCGGGCGCGGAACTGGTCACCGGCGACCTCGACGACGAGGACTCGCTGCGCGCCGCCCTGGACGGCGCCTACGGCGTCTTCCTCATGCTGACCATGATGGACGGCGTCCACATCAGCCTCGACGCCATCGCGGCCGAGGAACGGCACGGCAAGGCGGTGGCGGATCTGGCCGCCAAGAGCGGCGTCGAGCACTTCGTCTACAGCTCCCTGCGCGGTGTCGGCGCGGGCTCGGGCATCGAGTACTACGACGCGAAAGAACACATCGAGAACCACATTCGCGCGCTCGGCCTGCCCGCCACCATGCTGCGGCCGGTGTCGTTCATGGACAACTTCGCGACCTACAGCAAGCCCGTCCGCGACGGGGACAACCTGGTGCTGGCGCTGGCGGTGCCGCCCGAACAGCCGATGCCGCTGATCGCCATCGAGGATATCGGCCGCTTCGCCGCGGTGGCCTTCGAGCGCCCCGGCGACTTCATCGGCCGCACCGTCGATCTCGCGGGCGATGCCCCCACACCGGTCCAGATCGCCGAAACCCTCGCCCGCACAGCCGGATTGACCCCGCGCAACGTGCAGGTGCCGGTCGAGCAGATCCGCGCCTTCGACGAGCAGGTGGGAAAGATGTTCGCCTACTTCAACTCCCACCCCGAACCGCCCGTCGACCTCGCCGCCCTGCGCGCCGACCTGCCCGAACTGATGACCTTCCAGGCGTGGGTCGACCACACCGACTGGAAACTCTGAACCCGGAAATCCGAGGAGCACACCATGACCGACGGACTCCTGGCCGCCGACGGCCTGCTGCTGGCGCCCGGCGTGGGCGACAAGGTCCAGCCCACCATGACCATGAAGGTCGGCGCCGACCGCTCCGATGCCTGGTCGGCGTTCGAGGCCGAGGTCCCACCGGGTTTCGACGTCGGCGCGCACTGGCACGGCCACGCCGAGGAGATCTTCTACGTCGTCGAGGGCGAGCTGAACCTGCTGGCCTTCCACCCGCAGGCCAAGGCCATCGGCGACTGGCTCACCTGGGAAGCCGAGGACGGCACCACCGTCTACCGCGGCGGTCCCGGCAGCTTCATGTACGTCCCCGCGGGCTGCCCCCACGCCTTCTACAACCCCGGAACCACCACCGCCAAAATGCTTTTCATGGTCACCCCCTCCGGCCACGAGAAGTACCTCGCGGAGCTGAGCGAGCTCCTGCTCTCCGGTGAGGCCACCCCCGACCTGATCTCCGAGCTGCGCCTCAAGCACGACATCCACCAACTGACCCCGCTCCAGAACCGCCCTGCGGAGTAACCGGCAACCACCTGGCATCCGATGCGCTGCCCCGGTAATTCGGGGCGGCGAACCAGTTTGAAACGCGCAGATTTCAAATACGATCTGCGCCCATGATCTCCAAAACCGGCGCAGCCCGAACCGGATTCGCGGCCCTCGCCCTCGCGGCCGCCCTCGCCGCCACCGCGGGCCCGGCCACCGCCGACATCCCGCTCACCCCCGCCACCCCCGAATCGGTCAGCCTCGACAACACCGCCGGCCCGGCCACGGGCAGCGGAGGCACCGGCATCGACAACCTCCTCGGCATCCCGCTGCTCACCGGAAGCGCATTGGCACAGTCGAGCGGCGCCCCCGACATCAGCCAATACCTGGTCCAGTTCCTCAACTCCGGCAGCGGCCAGCTCACGGTCCCCTTCCTGTCCGGCTCCTTCCAGGGCTACTGCCTGCTCGACAGCCTGAGCGGCAACCCGTGGTGCGTGCGGAAATGACCATGCCCACACCACGATTCGCACCCCGCACCGCCTTCGCCGGCCTCGCCCTCGCCGCGGCCCTCACCACCGCCGCGGGCCCGGCCGCCGCCGACATCCCCCTCACCCCCTACTCACCCGACACCCCGAGCGAGATCGCCGTGGAGGGCGCCGGCGGCCCCGGCAGCAGCGACATACTGCTCGGCCCGGTCTCCGGCTCCGCCCTCGGCTCGGCCTCGCTCTCCTCGACCGGAAGCCGCAACGCGGGCCTGCTCGATCTGCCGATGGCTCTGGGATATGTCCCCTGCAACCCCGCCAAGAGCAGCGCCCTGGGAACTCTCGTCGCCGGGCTGATCGAGATCACCGGCAGCGTGTACTACGGCGCCGCCTGCCCGCCCCCGACCTCCTAGCCGAAGGCCATCGACCCGGGCAGGGAAAAGGAAAGGCCCCTCGCGCATCGGAATCCGATGGGCGAGGGGCCTTTTCGAGTGTGTCAGGCGATCAGGCCTGGCCGACCTCGAAGCGGGCGAAGCGGGTGATGGTGACACCGGCCTCGTCCAGCTGGGCCTTGACGGTCTTCTTGGAGTCGGTGACCGAGGCCTGCTCCAGGAGCACGACGTCCTTGTAGAAGCCGTTGACGCGGCCTTCGACGATCTTCGGCAGCGCGGCCTCCGGCTTGCCCTCTTCCTTGGCGGTCGCCTCGGCGATCTCGCGCTCCTTGGCGACGAGCTCGGCCGGGACGTCCTCGCGGGTGAGGTACTTGGCCTTGAGGGCGGCGACCTGCATGCCGGCGGCGCGGGCGGCCTCGGCGTTGTCACCGGTGTACTCGATCAGCACGCCGACGGACGGCGGCAGGTCGGTGGCACGCTTGTGCAGGTAGACGGTGGTCTGGCCGTCGAACGCGGCGACGCGGCGCAGCTCGAGCTTCTCGCCGATCTTGGCGGCCAGCTCCTGCAGCACCTGGTCGGCGGTCTTGCCATCGACGTCCAGCGCCTTCAGGGCGTCCAGGTCGGCCGGGCGGGCCTTCGCGGCGGCGGCCACGATGGCGTTCGCGACGTCCTGGAACTCCTGGTTCTTGGCGACGAAGTCGGTCTCGGAGTTGATCTCGATCAGGACGCCGTCCTGCGAGACGACCAGGCCCTCGGCGGTGGCGCGCTCGGCGCGCTTGCCGACATCCTTGGCGCCCTTGATGCGCAGGAACTCGACGGCCTTGTCGAAGTCGCCCGCGTTCTCCTCGAGCGCCTTCTTGCAGTCCATCATGCCGGAGCCGGTGAGCTCGCGGAGCCGCTTCACATCGGCGGCGGTGTAGTTCGCCATCTCGGGCGAGCCTCCCTTTGTGAGTGAAAGTCTGTGGGTGTCAACCTTGCCGACCGTTTTCGACCGAGAACGGTCGGCAAGGTGAACAGATGCCTCGCGGCGGGTGGATCAGAAGTCGGCCGGGGTCTTGGTGGCCGGGTCTTCCTTCAGCTCCGCCTCGGCAGCGGTCTCCGGCTCGGCGGCCGGGGCAGCCTGAGCCAGCAGCTCCTGCTCCCACTCGGCGAGCGGCTCGCCGGCGCCGGCCTCGGGCTTCGAGTCACCGGCGGCACGCGAGGCACGAGCCTGCACGCCCTCGGCGACGGCGGACGCGACGACCTTGGTCAGCAGCGCGGCCGAACGGATCGCGTCGTCGTTACCCGGGATCGGGTAGTCGACCAGGTCCGGGTCGCAGTTGGTGTCCAGGATCGCGATGACCGGGATGTTCAGCTTGCGAGCCTCGCCGACGGCGATGTGCTCCTTGTTGGTGTCGACAACCCAGATGGCCGAGGGAACCTTGGCCATGTCCCGGATGCCGCCCAGGGTGCGCTCCAGCTTGTTCTTCTCACGCGTCAGCATGAGGATTTCCTTCTTGGTGCGACCCTCGAAACCGCCGGTCTGCTCCATCGACTCCAGCTCCTTCAGGCGCTGCAGCCGCTTGTGGACGGTCGAGAAGTTGGTGAGCATGCCGCCCAGCCAGCGCTGGTTCACGTAGGGCATGCCGACGCGGGTCGCCTCGGCGGCGATCGACTCCTGGGCCTGCTTCTTGGTGCCGACGAAGAGGACGGTGCCGCCGTGGGCAACGGTCTCCTTGACGAACTCGTAGGCCTTGTCGATGTAGGTCAGCGTCTGCTGCAGATCGATGATGTAGATGCCGTTGCGGTCGGTGAAGATGAACCGCTTCATCTTCGGGTTCCACCGGCGGGTCTGGTGACCGAAGTGCGCGCCGCTGTCGAGCAGCTGCTTCATTGTTACGACAGCCATGGCTCCGTAACTTCCTCTCGTTGCTGGTTGACACAGGAATCGGCGATCCCTGCCCTGGCGCCCACGGCCACCGGAACCCTCCGAGAAAAATTCAGGGGGACCAGCCGGCGACACTCACTGTGGGCGCGCGAAGTCGGTTCGCGTTCACGCAAACCGCTGACCCAGTTTACGCAGCGGCGGGCCGAGACCGAAATCGGCCCCGGGGTCGGCGAAATTCGGATGCGGACGCGCAGGTCAGGGGCCTAGCGTGGACGGATGCTGCGGACCGGGAGGCTGATACTGACACCGCTGAGCGCGGACGACCACGACGCGTTGTCGAGGCTGTTGCGGAAGGCGGAAGTGCGTGAATTCCTGCTCGACGGGGAGGTGCTGAGCGACGCGGAAGTGACCGAGATCATCGTGAATTCCGAAAAGGATTTCGCTGCCTCGAATTTCGGGTTCTGGGGGTTGCGGTTGATCGGGAGCGGGGATCCGATCGGCGGCGGGGACCTGATCGGCACGGCCGGGCTCCGACGACTCGACGGCGGGCCGGAACTCGAGGTCGTCTACAGCCTCGATCCGGGCCATCAAGGGCGCGGGCTGGCGTTGGAGGCGGCCACGGCCGTGGTGGACTACGCGTTCGAGGTGCTCGGGCGCGACCGGGTGCTCGCCGAGATCGACGAGGGCAACGCGGCCTCGATCGCGCTGATCGAGCGGTTGGGGATGCGGGCGTTCGAAACCGTGCCCGGGGTGCTCGGGCCGATGGTGCACTTCGCGCTCGCGAATCCGCGTCAGGCGGCCGAGAGCGCGTAGGCGATCGAGATCGCCAGCGCGGTCGCCACCACCGCACCGATAGCGACGGCGAAGGCGGTGATGGAGCGTCTTCCATTGCTCCAGTTGCCTTTTCGATGCGAATGCAACACGGCGCTGCGGCGCACACAGACGACGGTGACCACCGCCAGCGCCACCATGGCGACGAGAGCGAGAACGACGACCGGCCGGTACTCGCTGGTGAACGCGACGCGCACGAACAGCAGCAGATTCGCCATGCAGCCGATGGCGGTCCGCCGCCACGCCAGCGCGGTCCGCTCGGCCGCCAGCCCCGCCTCCGGGCTGGTCACGACAACAACAACCCGAAGCTGGCCAGCACCGCGATAACCGCGATGCCGAAGGCGAGAATCGGCACCATCACCGTGTGCGGCAGCCGATCCCCGCGCTCCATCGCCGCCTGCACATGCCGCCACCGCCCATACGCCCCCACGGCGATAATCGCCGCCAGCACAATGCAACTCATCGCCACCGCACTCCGCAGCCCGTGCTGCCGGAACGGCCGCACCAACTCGTGCACCGCCACCCCACCGGCCAGCAGCCCCAACGCGGTCCGCATCCACGCCAGGAACGTGCGCTCATTGGCCAGCGTGAATCGATAATCGATCCCCTGCTCCAGGTCCTCCGAAGCGCTCATCGCGGTGTCCTCCAAAAACGCGAGCCTCATCCCCGGATGCGGCCGGGCGAAACCGGCACACGAGTGGCATTACTCCTGTTCACAACCGGTCGTGTCATCCACACTCGCCGAATACGCTATCCCGCCCCCGCATCCGAGCGCGCACGCTGATCCCA
>NZ_BAAFGR010000171.1:0-15816 GCF_041154655.1 Nocardia sp. JMUB6875 | reverse complement strand
CATGTTGAGCACCCGCTACGAGGACGGCAGCGCGATCACCGCCACCGATCTGCGGGAACAATTGCGGACGCTGCTGGTGGCGGGGCACGAGACCACGGCGACGGCGCTGGTGTGGGCGCTGTACCGGCTGCATCGGGAACCGGCGGTGCTGGAGCGGCTGCTCGGCGAATTGTCCTCGGCCGGAACCGATCCCGACCCGGCCGAATTGATGAAGCTGCCGTACCTGGACGCCGTCTGCCAGGAGACGCTGCGGCTGCATCCGCCGGTGCCGATCGTATTGCGCAGGCTCACCGGCGATTTCACGCTGCGCGGGGCGCCGCTGGCGGCGGGGGACACCATGGGCATCTCGGTCCACCTGCTGCACACCGATCCGGCGGTGTGGCCCGAACCGCGCCGCTTCCGGCCGGAGCGGTTCCTCGAACGGCGCTACGGCCCCTTCGAGTTCGCGCCGTTCGGCGGCGGGCACCGGCGTTGTGTGGGCGCGGCGCTGGCCGACTATGAACTCCGTATTGTATTGGCTACTGTATTGACCAGCGTGCGATTGCGGCTCGCACCGCGCTTCGCGCACGGGCCCACGCCGCTGTCGGTGCCGCACACCATCACAGTCGGTCCGCGCACCGCGATCACCTTCGACGTTCAACCCTGAAGCGCCATCGGTGATTTCGATCACAGCGAGGTTTCGGGAAGCAATCGCTCCGAAACCGGCCGCAGCGGTGTCACTTTCGGGGAATCGCCGATGCCATCGGCACATACACACCGGGTGAGTAACCAACCCAAAGTCGTGTGACGTGGCACACACCAGCGAGTCGGTATGCATAACTGGCAGAAGCCAATTGGCTTGCCGGACGGATCACTGTAGTAATGGACGCGGGGTTGGGACCTACGCGGGTGAAGTGCGCCCGCAATCTGCGTGATGAACGAAGATCTGAGAGGACCACTGCTGTGCGCCATACCCGCTATCGGAGAACGGGACTGATCGCCCTCGCCGCCATCGCGGCGACCGGAGCAGTGGTGGCGGCGCCGGCCTCAGCGACCCCGCTATGGCCGGGCGGCCCGGATATCCCGGGTGTGCCCTCCGCCGTCATGCCGCAGCCCGAGCCGGGCTCGCTGCCCACCGATCCGAACGCCAAGGCGCCGATTCCGCCGGCCCCCTTCGCCGCCCCGAACATCAGCCCCGGCGACGGGGACGTGGTCGGCGTGGCCATGCCGGTCATCATCAACTTCAAGGATCCGGTGAGCGATCACGCCGCCGCCGAGAAGTCCATCCGCATCACCTCCACCAACAAGGTGAACGGCCACTTCTACTGGATGGGCGACAAGCAGGTGCGCTGGCGGCCGGAGGACTTCTGGCCGGCCGGGTCCAAGGTGACCGTGCAGGCAGGCGACACCAAGGTCGCCTACGAGATCGGCGACGAGTTCATCGCCACCGCCGACGACGCCACCCACCAGATCACCATCACCCGCAACGGTGAGGTCGTGAAGACCATGCCCACCTCGATGGGCAAGAAGGGGCACGAGACCCCGAACGGGACCTACATCGTCAGCGAGAAGAACCGCAAGATGATCATGGACTCGTCCACCTACGGCGTCCCGATAACCGACCCGCAGGGCTACAAGCTCGAGGTCGAGTACGCCACCCGCATGTCCAACAGCGGCATCTTCGTGCACGCCGCCCCGTGGAGCGTTGCGCAGCAGGGCGTCTCGGATACCTCGCACGGCTGCCTGAACGTCTCCACCGAGGACGCCAAGTGGTTCCAGGAGAACGTGAAGAAGGGCGATCCGGTCATCGTCAAGAACTCGATCGGCACCCTGAGCACCGGTGACGGCTGGGGCGATTGGAACTGATCTCGCGCTGATTCGCGCCGATCTTGGAGGGTCCCGCTCATTCGAGCGGGACCCTCTTTCTATCTGTTGGCCATCCGTTCAGATGATTTCGGTCACGAAATTAGTTGGGCAATCGTACGATTCGGCGCATGTCCGCGCCGCCCGAAGGTGTGACCGGTGAACAGGCGGTGGCGCGTGCCGACCGACAGTTAATCGGCCCTGCATCCGCCATTAACCAGACATTTGCCCTTAGGCGCAAGGCTGCGCGGGTGCGAAGTTGGCCCGAACGAGTACTTCCGACGCCCCCGGGGCGCGGATGGCGAAGCAGACCCTGGCAGGACTATGCGCTCTTCGTCATTCTGGTGGCGCCGAACCTGATTCTGCTGGGCGTCTTCGTCTATCGGCCGCTCGCCGACAACATTCGCCTGTCGTTCACGGACTGGAACATCTCCGCGACCAGCCTGAACTACATCGGATTCGACAACTACACCGAGTGGTTCCAGCGCAACGACACCTGGCAGATCGTCGGCAATACCGTGGTCTTCACCGTCGCCGCCGTGGTGGGCAGCATGGTGCTGGGCCTGGCGCTGGCCATGCTGCTGGACCGCAAGCTGTTCGGCCGCAATGTGGTTCGCTCGGCGATCTTCGCGCCCTATGTCATCTCCGGCGCGGCCATCGGCGTGGGCTTCCAGTTCATCTTCGATCCCGGCTTCGGCCTGATCCCGGATATCCTGCAGCGCTTGGGCATCCACTCGCCCGACTTCGCGCAGGAACCGCACTGGGCGCTGTTCATGATCACGGTCACCTACATCTGGAAGAACCTCGGCTACAGCTTCGTCATCTATCTGGCGGCGCTGCAGGGGGTTCGGACCGATCTCATGGAGGCGGCCGAGATCGACGGCGCGAGCCGCTGGACCACCTTCACCCGGGTGCTGCTGCCGCAGCTGCGGCCGACCACCTACTTCCTGTCGATCACGGTGCTGCTCAACTCGCTGCAGGTCTTCGACCTCATCAATGTGATGACCCGCGGCGGGCCCATCGGCACCGGCACCACCACCATGATCTACCAGGTCTATCGCGAGTCCTGGGTCAACCAGCGCGCCGGCTACGGAGCCGCGGTCGCCACCATCATGTTCCTGGTGCTGCTGCTGGTGACCGTCGTACAGGTGCGCATGATGGACCGAGGGGACGAGAAGTGAACCGGCTCAATCTGAATCGGGAGCTGTGGGCGAAGCTCTTCGGCTACGCGGCCATGCTGTGCGTGCTGATCATCGTCGGCGTCCCGCTGTACTACATCCTGACCCGCTCGTTCATGGCGCACGCGGAGGTCTATTCGCAGCCGGTCAGCTACTGGCCCAAGCACTGGCTGGGGTCGAACTACCACGACGCCACCACGGTGCTGCCGTTCTGGCAGTTCCTGCGGAACTCGATCATCGTGACCGCCGTCGTGTCCACGGTGAAGTTCGTGCTGGGCGTGCTCAGCGCCTACGGGCTGGTCTTCCTTCGCTTCCCGTACAAGAACGTGCTGTTCCTGACGATCATCGCGGCGCTCATGGTGCCCAACCAGATCACCATCATCTCCAACTACGCGCTCATGGCCCAGGCCGGACTGCGAAACACCTTCGCGGGCATCATTCTTCCGCTCTGCGGCGTCGCCTTCGGCACCTTCCTCATGCGCAATCACTTCCTGTCGCTGCCCAGCGAGGTGATCGAGGCGGCGCGCATGGACGGCGCGGGCTGGTGGCGGCTGCTGACCCGGGTGGTGCTGCCCATGTCCGGGCCGACCATGGTGGCGTTCGCGGTGGTCACGCTGGTGAACGAGTGGAACGAATACCTGTGGCCGTTCCTGATGGCCGACGACGCGCGGGTGGCCACGCTGCCGGTAGGCCTCACCCTCCTGCAGAACACCGAGAACCCCAGCGTCACCAACTGGGGTCCGGTCATGGCCGGGGTCATCCTGACCATGCTCCCCATTCTCATCGTCTTCCTGGTGCTCCAGCGGCAGATGATCAAGGGCCTCACCTCCGGTGCGGTCAAGGGCTGAAGTCCCGAAAGTTAAGTTCCAGAAGGAGATTGACGTGTCCGAATCACGCGCCTTTAATGGGCACCGTCCCGCGCTGTCGCGCCGCGGGTTTCTCGGCCTCGCCGGTGCGGCCGCGGGCGCGGCGGCGCTGACCGCGTGCGCCGGTTCCGGTGGCGGCGGCACCCAGGGTGGTGACTCGAAGACCATCACCTTCTGGTCCAACCACCCGGGCACCTCGAAGGACCAGGAAACCGAGCTGATCAACCGGTTCCAGGCCAAGTACCCCGACCTGAAGGTCAATCTCGTCGACGCGGGCAAGAACTACGAAGAGGTCGCGACCAAGTTCAACGCCGCCCTGTCCGGCGGCGAACTGCCCGACGTGGTGATCCTGTCCGACGTGTGGTGGTTCAACTACGCGCTCAACGGCACCATCGAACCGCTGGACAGCCACTTCTCCGCGGCCGGGGTGAACGTGTCCGACTACGTGGACACCTTCGTCGGCGACTACAAGTTCAACGGCAAGACCTGGGCGCTGCCGTACTCGCGCTCGACCCAGATCTTCTACTACAACAAGGATCTGTGGTCCAAGGCCGGACTGCCCGACCGCACCCCGAACAGCTGGGACGAGTTCGACGAGTGGGGCCCGAAGATCCAGAGCGTGATGGGCGGCGGCGAGAAGTGGGCGCACGGCTGGGGTGACGCCAAGAACTATCTGGCCTGGACCTTCCAGGGTCCGTGCTGGACCTTCGGCGGCGCGTACTCCGACGAGTGGAAGCTGAAGTTCAACGACCCGGCCACCATCAAGGCCGGAAACTACCTGCGCGACTCCATCAACAACAAGAAGTACGCCGCCATCCGGCCCACCTACGCGGTCGACTTCGGCAACGGCATCATCGGCTCGGCCATCGGCTCCACCGGCGACCTCAAGAGCATCAAGACCAATGCCGCGGGCAAGGTCGAGTTCGGCACCGGCTTCCTGCCGCACCCGAACGGCGCGGGCGCCACCACCGGCGGTGCGGGCCTGGCGATTCCGGCGCGGATCGGCGACGCCCGCAAGGAGAACGCGCTCAAGTTCATCGACTTCATCACCAATGCGGCCAATACCGCGTACTTCTCGCAGGCGACCGGGTACATGCCGGTGCGCAAGTCGGCGGTGAACGATCCCAGCGAGCAGGACTTCCTGGCCAAGAACCCGAACTCCAAGACCGCGATCGACCAACTGGCGCTGACCAAGCCGCAGAACTACGCGCGCGTGTTCGTGCCCGGCGCCGACCAGATCATCGGCACCGGATTGGAGAAGATCGGCCTGCAGAACGCCGATACGGCAGCCACTTTCGCCGATATCACCAACCAGCTGCAGACCATCATCGACCGGCAGATCACGCCCAAACTGCCCAAGTAAGACCGGGCTGCCCAAGTAAGAGCGGATAGAGGAGACACGCCAGCATGGCGACTGTGCAGTTCGAGGGAGTTTCCCTCACCTATCCGGGTGCGCCCGGCCCGGCGGTCGAGGACCTGAACCTGGACATCGCCGACGGCGAATTCCTGGTGCTGGTCGGGCCTTCCGGCTGCGGCAAGTCCACCAGTCTGCGCATGCTGGCGGGTCTCGAGGCGGTGACGGCCGGGAGCATCCGCATCGGCGGACTCGATGTGACCGGCCTGCCGCCGCGCTCGCGCGATGTGGCCATGGTGTTCCAGAGCTACGCGCTCTACCCGAACATGACCGTGGCCGAGAACATGGGCTTCGCGCTGCGCAATGCCGGAATGAACAAGGCCGACACCATGGTTCGCGTCAAGGAGGCGGCGGCCATGCTGGAGCTCGAGGACCTGCTCGACCGCAAGCCCGCGCGCCTGTCCGGCGGTCAGCGCCAGCGCGTGGCCATGGGCCGGGCCATCGTGCGCCGGCCGCAGGTGTTCTGCATGGACGAGCCGCTGTCGAATCTCGATGCCAAACTGCGGGTTTCGACCCGCTCGCAGATCGCGGCGCTGCAGAAGCGGCTCGGCACCACCACCGTCTACGTCACCCACGACCAGGTCGAGGCCATGACCATGGGTCACCGGGTGGCGGTCATGAAGGACGGCAAGCTGCAGCAGATCGCCGCTCCCCGTGACCTTTACGCCGATCCGGTCAATACCTTCGTGGCCGGGTTCATCGGCTCGCCGGGCATGAATCTGCTGACGGCTCCGGTGCGCGAGGGCGTGGCCGTGCTCAACGATCTGCGAATCCCGGTGCCGCACAAGATCGATGGCAAGAACGTGGTGGTCGGCATCCGCCCGGAATCCTGGGAGGTCACCGCCGACCCGGCCAATGCGCTGCCCGTCGAGGTGGAGCTGCTCGAGGAGCTCGGCGCGGAATCGTTCCTCTACTCCCACGGCATCGCCGACGAATGGTCCAGCCGCTCCGGCCGGGTCGTCGCCCGCGTCGACCGTCGCTTCCGGGTAGCGCTCGGCGACCGCCTTTACCTGACGCCCAAACAGGATGAGCTCTTCTTCTTCGACGCGGAAACCGAAGAGCGCCTCCGCTAGTCGCACTCGAGACCGGCCGGGGCCCGGCCGGTCTCCGCGACGGTAGGCGACCTACCAGATCTTCACGCGCTCGGCGGGATCCAGGTAGAGCTCGTCACCGGGCTTCACGTCGAACGCCTCGTGGAAGCTGTCCAGATTGCGAACCACCCCATTGCAACGGAACTCCGGCGGCGAGTGCGGGTCGACGGCCAGGCGGCGGATCGCCTCCTCGGTGCGGGCCTTGGTGCGCCACACCTGGGCCCAGCCGAAGAAGACGCGCTGCAGTCCGGTGAGATCGTCGAGGACCGGGGAATCCTTGCCCTCCATGGCGATCTTGTAGGCCTCCAAGGCGATCGAGAGGCCGCCCAGGTCGCCGATGTTCTCGCCGATGGTGAACTCGCCGTTGACTTTGTGGTCGTCGGCCAGGTCCTTGGGGGAGAACTGGTTGTACTGGTCGATCAAAGCCTTGGTGCGCTTGCCGAATTCGGTGCGGTCCGACTCGGTCCACCAGTCGACCATATTGCCGTCGCCGTCGTACTTGGAGCCCTGATCGTCGAAGCCGTGGCCGATCTCGTGGCCGATGACCGCGCCGATGCCGCCGTAGTTGGCGGCGTCGTCGGCGTTCATGTCGAAGAACGGGGGCTGCAGAATGGCCGCGGGGAAGACGATCTCGTTCATGCCCGGGTTGTAGTAGGCGTTCACGGTCTGCGGGGTCATGAACCATTCGCCGCGATCGACCGGGCCGCCCAACTTGTTCAGGTCACGATCGTGTTCGGCGGCATAGCCGCTGCGGTAGTTGCCCACCACGTCGGCCGGATCGATGGTGACGGCGGAGTAGTCGCGCCACTCGTCCGGGTAGCCGATCTTGGGGGTGAACTTCTCCAGTTTGGCCAGCGCGGCCTGCCGGGTGTCCGGGCCCATCCACTCCAGCCGGGAGATATTGCGGCGGTACGCCTCCTGCAGGTTCTCCACCAGCTCGACCATGCGGGCCTTGGCCTCCGGCGGGAAGTGCCGGGCCACATACAGCTTGCCGACGGCCTCGCCCAGCAGGTCCTGCACCAGGGAGACGCCGCGCTTCCAGCGCTCGCGGTTCTCCTGGGCGCCGGTCAGGGTGCGGCCGTAGAAGTCGAAGTTGGCCTCGACCAGATCGGCGGTCAGGAACGGCGCGCGGGCCTTCACCACCCGCCAGGCGGTCCACGCCTTCCAGTCGTCCAGGGATTCCGAAGCCCAGGTCTGCGCGAAGGTGCGCACGTAATCCGGCTGGCGCACCACCAGTTCCGCGAACAGCTCGGCGCCGGAGCGGTCCAGGCCCGCGGCCAGCGCGGAAGTCCAGTCGGTCCAGTCGAATTCCGGGTGCTCGGCCACCAGGGCGTCGAAAGTGGTGAGATTGTAGCTCAATTCGGCGTCGCGGCGGCGCACCACGTCCCAGTGGCCCGCGGCCAGCTTCGCCTCCAGGTCGAAGACCTTCTGCGCGTCGTAATCCAGGCCCGCCAGCTCGAACATGCGGCGGATGTGGGCGACGTACTTCTCGCGGATCTCCGCGTATTCGTCCTTGTGGTAGTACGACTCGTCGGGCAGGCCGATGCCGGACTGGGTGGCGTGCACCAGGTAGCGGGTGGAGTTCTTGTCGTCGGTGTCGACGTAGAAGGCCAGCGCGCCGCCCACACCGGTGCGCTGCAGGCTGCCGATGAGCGCGGCCAGGCCGGCCCGGTCGGCCACGGCGGCCACCGCGGCCAGCTCCTCGGCGATCGGGGTCAGGCCCGCGGCCTCGATGGCCTCGGCGTCCATGAAGCTGTTGTAGAGGTCGCCGATCTTGCGCTCATCGCTGCCCGGGGCGGCGCCGGACGCCGAGGCGTCCTGGATGATCTTCTGCACGTCCAGTTCCGCCTGGTCGTAGAGCGTGCGGAAGGCACCGTCGACCGCCCGATCCGCCGGTATCTCGTACGTGTCCAGCCACTTGCCGTTGACGTGCGCGAACAGGTCGTCCTGCACCCGCACGTCCGCGTCACGGAAGGACAGGTCGATACCGGAGGGAGGCGTCAGCTGCGAAGTCACGATCCCCAGTATGCCCACTCCGGAGGCACACGGCCGGGCTGTGTGAACTTCGCACCCATTGCGTTCACGATCAGTGAACGCAATGGCTCACGGGCTCAGGCTTCGACGGGGACTCGGTCGAATTCGCCGTCCCGGACCCCGGCGACGAAGGCGCGCCATTCGCCCGGGGTGTAGCTCAGGGTGATTTCTCCGTGTCGGAGGGAGGTGTGGCCGTCCGCACCGGTCTCCGCGATGAGCGCGGTGCGTGGGATATGGCGGCCCTGCACGGCGGCCAGGAATGTCGTCCATTCGGCCGCGGTGACGGTGATGATGGGCTCGTCGTCAAGGCGATGTTCCGGATTGCGCCGGTACTTGCTGTCGCGGATGAGCACCGCATCACCGTCGAATCGAACCTCCACGCACTGATTTCCGTTATTGGTACGAGACGACGTGAACCAGCCGGTGGATTCCGGCTGATACTTCGCGGTGGTTTGCATGGGCAGCATTTTACCGTTACGCATGCGTCTCCTGCCCTTGCGAATAGCGTTTGATCATCTCCAAAGATTCTGCGCGACCGAGAGATTGGTCGAGTGCGCGCACAAATGCGAACCGCAGATCGCGAATCTGCTCCGGATCTTCCACCGCCCCACCGAAAACCGCGCTCTCCACCCAGGTGAAGGTGGGCAAATTCTCGGAAGAGAAATCCAGCAGATGAAAACTCGAGCCGCCGAGCAGCGCGCCGCGGGTCGCGGTGAACGGAATCACCCGTACCGAAATGGAATCCAGTTCGTCCAGCAGCATTGCCAGGTGTTCGAGTTGCCCGCGCAATACTTTCGGGCCGCCGATCTGTTGCAGGAGGGTGGCCTCGCCGATCACCGCGGTGAGCTCCACCCGATCGGCACCGCGCAACCGCTCCTGCCTCCGCAACCGCACGGCCACAAGCTGTTCCACCTGTACCGGACGGATCATGACGTCGGCGCTGATGAGCGCCCGCGCGTATTCCTCGGTCTGCAACAGGCCGGGCACCACCAGGCTGTCGTAGCTGCGGATGCTCTCCGCGCCCAGCTCCATGCCGTAATACCGTTGCAGCTCAGGGCCGATCAGCGCCGAGGACTTGGCCCACCAGCCGCGCTCCTTGCTCAGTACCAGGAGTTCGAGCAGCTCCTCGCGCTCCTCGCCCTCCACCTCGAGCAGCTCCAGCACCGGGCCGATGGTGGTGGCGGTGAGCACGCGCCGGCCCTTCTCCACATGCGACCAGTTGGCCGGGGTGAAGCCGACACGCTTGGCGAAGGTCGCCGAGTCGAAGCCGCGCTGCTCGCGTAATTCGCGCAGCCGCAAGACCAGCTCCCACCGGGCGACGGTGGGGGAGACGGGTGCCATGGGGACGGATGCTACGCCCCGCAACTCGCGGGCGTGTGACTATTGTCATACCGATTGCTCGGGCTTAGGGTCGGTAGCAGGAGGTTCGCCATGAGCGCGCTGGACCCGTCCTCATATACCGACACCCAGGAAGCACTGGCCCGGTGCCGACGCTACCGCAAGGACCACGGCCTCTACGGCGTGGTGGACTCGACCATGGGCCGAATCATGTTGGAGGTCGGGGCCGTCGGGGCCGTCACCATGCCCACCGACCTGGGACGGCGCGTCCGCGACCACCTGCTCGCCCAGGGCCGCTGCGGGCCCGTCATCGCCCACCCGCGCTCGGGGCGATGGACGTTCCTGACCGGTCCGACCGACGACTCGTACCTCGACTCCGCCTTGTTCTCAGACCTTTTCAGGGATTGTGCCGCCGTGGCACTGCCCGGTAGCCACATCGTCCTGCCCTCGCCGTCGGACGAACACAGCGGCTACCGCGCGTGGATTCACCCGCCGGAAGGGGACTTTCGCCCCGAACTGGCCGAAGTGGTCGCGGCTACCCGCGAATGCCGCCCCGTCAGCGGGTAGGCGCAGGCGTCAAGGTGACGCTGAACTTGTCCTCCACGCGCCGGTTGAACTCGTCCTGGCACTGCTGGACCTTGGACTGATCGTTGCCCGCCTTCTGGAGACAGTCGATCAGGTCCGTGCCGCCGGTGTCCTTGAAGACGATCCAGACGAACAGGCCGATGACGATGCCGCCGATCAGGGCGATGCCGCCCATGATCGCGCCCGCCAGCGCCATGCCGAATCCGCCGGCCGTCCCGCGCCGCGCCTTCACCAGGGCGATCACGCCCAGCACGATCGCGATCAGACCGCACAGCACGCCGATGACGGTCAGCAGGATCGTCCAGAAGGTGAGCAGGCCCAGGATGCCGAACACCAGGGCGGTGATCGCCATGCCCTTGCGCTGCGGCGATTCCTGCCAGTACTGCGGCCCACCGGGCGGCGGATAGTTGCCCGGGGGATAGGCGCCGGGCGGCGGTTGCTGACCGTAAGGACCAGGCTGGCCGTACTGCCCCGGTGGCGGGTACTGGTTCATGTGTCGATGCTATTGGCCGCCGAGCCGGGCGTGCATTTCCCACACCAGGATCTCCGCGGGCAGGTTCGCGGTGACGCGCTGACCGCCGCTGCGGGCCAGCCGCACCGCGTCACCCTCGTACAGGGTGCCGACGCCCTCCATCTCCACCTCGCCGCGCGCGATGAAGACGTGCAGGTAGGGAGCCTCCGGCAAACGCACCTCGGCGCCCTCGCCGGGCAGCCGGGCCACATGCATGGCCGAGTGGCTGCTAGCGATCTCGATGGCCGTGCGGTCGCGGTAGCGGGGCAGCCCCGAGGCGACCGTGACCAGGCCGCCGCCGGCCAGCTCGTCGTCGACCTCCAGCTGCTGATAGCCCGGTGTCAGCCCGGAATCGTCCGGCACCACCCACATCTGAACGAAATGCACCGGCTCCTGATGTTCCGGCGCGGCGCTGATCCGCCAGGAATCGTTCTTCTCCGAATGCAGAATGCCGGTGCCCGCGCTCATTCGCTGGGCCAGGCCCGGATAGATGACGCCGTTGTGTCCCAGCGAATCCTGATGCACCAGGCTGCCGCTCAGTACCCAGGTGACGATTTCCATATCCCGATGCGGATGGGTCTCGAAACCCTCGCCGGGCAGGACGATGTCCTCATTGTTCACCAGCAACAGGCCGTGATGGGTGTTGTCGGGATCGTAGTGTTCTCCGAACGAGAACGAATGCTTCGAATCCAGCCACGCCACACGGGTTTTCATGCGGTCGCCGCCACGATGGATATCGATGTGTGGTGTCGTGAGGGTGGACACCGCCGTACTCCTCTCACCGGCGAGCACCGATCGGGTTCCAGGGTAGGGGCACAATCCATGCCTCGCGCTGAACTCCAGGTAAATAGTCTAGCGTGGGAGCACCGTCGCTCCGTCGGCTGCCGACCAGGCCATACGCCCCGGACGGCAGGCGCGGGCAAACGCCCGGCGACAGCAGCGACCCGACGCCCGGCGCACGCGGCGCCCGGTGGGCCCAGGTCGGCGACCGTATCATGATGTGCCGCAAGCGAAACGGGAGGGAGAGCAGGGGGATGCGACCCGAGGTACTCGCGGGCATCGAACGCGAGCTGCGGCAGCAGGCCCAGAGCGAGGGCATCGTCCACTTCGTGGTGGGCGTGGCCGTGTTCCGGGCCGGAAAGCTGCTGGTCGTGCGGCGTGTCGGGGGTTCGCACGAGGGCATGTGGGAGCTGCCCGGCGGCGGGGTGGAATCCGGGGAGTCCTTCGCCGAGTGCGTGGTTCGGGAACTGTTCGAGGAGACCGCGCTGCGGGTCGTGCGCATCACCGACGTGCTCGGCGGCTTCGACTACGCCACCCGCACCAAGTCGCGGGTGCGCAAATACAGCTTCGTGGTCGAGGCCGAGGACGGCGAGATCCGCCTCGATCCGAGCGAACACGACCGCTACCAGTGGATCGACGCCGACACCGTCGACAACCTACCCATGGCCGACGATATGCGCGCTGCCGTCTTCGCACTGGTCACCACGCACCCCGCCCGGTGACCACGCCCGCTCCCACCGGCCTGCGCGAACGGCTCGCCGCGGCCCGCACCGGATTGCGCGAGAACCCCGGCACCCTGCGGCTGACCGCGGTCCGGCTGGCCGGACAGTTCGGCGACGGCATGTTCCAGGCCGCGCTGTCGGGCGCGATCCTGTTCAATCCCGAACGCGAGACCGACCCGCTGGCCATCGCGGGCGGCTTCGCGGCGCTGCTGCTGCCGTACTCGATCATCGGGCCCTACGCGGGCGCGCTGCTCGACCGCTGGGACCGCCGCCGGGTGCTGCTGGTCGCCAACGGACTCCGGGCGGTGTGCATCCTGCTCACCGCGGCGGGCCTGGCGGCCGGGATCCGGGCCACCCCGCTGCTGCTGGGCGCACTGGCCGTGGTGGGGGTGAGCCGGTTCGTGGGGGCGGGCGTGTCCGCGTCGCTGCCCCGGGTGCTGTCCCAGCGCTGGCTGGTGCCGATGAACTCGGTGCTGGCCACCGTGGCCTCGGGCTGCGCGATTCTGGGCGCGGGCCTGGCCTTCGCGATCATCGGACTGATCGGCGCGGGCGATGCCGCCTCGGCGGTGGCCGCGGCCGTCAGCGCCATCGGATCGGTGGTGGGCGGGCTGGCCGTGGCCGGTTTCCGGCCGGGTGTCCTGGGGCCCGAGCGCACCCCGGGCGCCGGGGACGACGGCGGACCGGGCGAGCGCACCACCGTGCGGGCCATCGCCGCGGGCCTGCGGGAGGGCGCGACCGCGGCCTGGCGCTCCCGGGAGGTGACCACGACCTTCGCCGGAATCGGCGCGCACCGCATCGTCTTCGGCGCGGACACGCTGCTCATGGTGCTGGTGCTGCGCCGCGGCGACGAGGCGGCGGTGGGGGCGCACCTGGCGAAGTTCAGCGCGGCCATCACCGCGACCGGGGCCGGCATGCTGACCGCGGCCGTGGTCGCCCCGCTGCTGATCCCGCGGCTGGGCCGGCCGCGCACGGTGGTGACCTGCCTGGTGACCGCCATCGCGGTGCAGCTGATCCTGGTCACGCCCATCACCGTCGCCACCGGGGACGCCGAACGCTGGGCCGAAATACTGCTGCTGGCGGCGGCCTTCCTGCTCGGGCTGGCGGGGCAGGTGATCAAACTGACCGGCGACGCGGCCATGCAGATCGATATCGACGACGCCCATCGCGGACAGGTATTCGCCCTGCAGGACACCGTTTTCAACATCACCTTCGTGCTGGCGCTGGCGGGCACGGCACTGCTGATTCCCGCCGACGGGCGCTCACCGGCGGTGGTGATGGCGGCGGCGGCCGTCTACGCGGGCGGAATCCTGGCCATCGCGGCCAACTCCCGGCGTCGAGCGGACCGGTAACCCAGCCGATAAGGTGCCCCCGTGGGATTTACCGGGCACCGCATGGGTTTTCGCCGTCGACGCTCCTTTCGCCCCGCCGAAATCCCAGCGCTGCTGATCCTTTCGAGTGTGGTGACCCTGGGAGCCGTCACGGTGCCGAGTGCTCCCGCCTCGGCCGCGCCGACCCATCCGTGGGCGCCCGCGCCGGTGAACAGCTGTGGTGAAACGGGATTCGATCCGCTGGCCCGGCAGTCGAATCCGGCTTCGCCACCGCCGCAGGCGGATACGACCATCAAGATCCCGATCCCGGTGCCGCAGATTGTGACGGTCCCGGTGCCCGGGCCGAAACCCGATGACACCCGGGTCGATTCGGTCGCGCTGCCGTCCGACCCGTGTGCCAGCCCGTGCCCGGATGTCCGCGACACCGCCGCGCCGACGCCCGCGAACCAGCCCGGCGGCGGGAGTGTCTCGCTGCCGCGGATCGAGATCGCGCCCGAGCCCGAACCCATTCCGATTCCGGTCCCGGGCGGGGAACCGCCGGAACCGCAGGCGGCGCCGACCCCGGATCCCCAGCCCGCCGCGCCCGCACCCGTCGCCGCGTCGGTAGCCCCGCGCCAGGTGGACGCCGTCGAGCTGGTCAATCAGGTGACCGGGCACGGGTCGGTGAACCGGACCGATACCCGCTGGTCGGTCGACGGCACCGACCTCGGACTGCTGTGGGAGACCAAGCCCGGACAGGTCGCGGTGGTGTTCGGCGACACCTTCGGCAAGGGCTGGCAGGCCGGGGGAGCCGGTACCGATCAACAGGATTGGCGCAGCAACACCATCGCCTACAGCAGCAATCGCGATCTGTCCCGAGGCTTGATCCTCGACGACTTCGTGCAGAACAGCCGCTGCCACGCCGCGGAGATCCTGGACTCGCGCAAGGTCAAGAACTTCGAGACCACCACCATCCCGACCTCCGGATTCGCGATCGGTGCCCGGCAGTATCTGACCTATATGTCGGTCAATCACTGGAGCCGCATTCCCGGCCTGTGGTGGACGAATCTCGGCGGCATCGCGTGGTCCGACGACAACGGCCGCACCTGGACCAAATCGCAGTGGGCGCGCTGGGACAACCTGTTCGGGGTGGGGCGCTTCCAGGTCGCGACCATGGTTCCGCACGGCGACTACGTGTACATGTTCGGCACCCCCAACGGCCGGCTCGGCGTCATCGGGCTGGCCCGGGTGCCCGCCGCGCAGGTGCTGAACAAGTCGGCCTACCAGTACTGGATCGACGGCGGCTGGGTTCCGGCCGAGGGCGCGAACGAATTGCTCGCCACGCCACTGGTGTCCGGCACGGCCAGTGAACTGTCGGTGCGCTACGACGCGGACTCCGGGCAGTGGCAGATGGTGTACCTGGACGTCACGCGCGGGCAGATCGTGCTGCGCACCGCCGCCGAACCGCAGGGGACCTGGACCGAACCGGTGCCGCTGCTCGGCACCGACGACTATCCCACCGCGTACGGCGGGTTCATCCACCCGTGGTCCACCGGGAAGGACCTGTACTTCACCATCTCCGCCTGGAACAGCTACAACGTCTATCTCATGCACGCGACCCTGAAATAGCCGCTCCGGACGTATCGGCTCGGTCACACCCCGCCGCCGACACGCCAAGATCGCTACCGGGATGCTGCCGTGCCGGTTACCGTGGCAGGGATGCGTACGGCACGCTCCAGACCGACTGCCGCCCTGGCACTCTCGGGCGCGGCCGTCTTGGCGGTCATGCTGCTGCCCGGCGCGCCCACCACCGCCGGACCGCTGGCCCCGTGGCAGCCGCCGCAGATGAACGACTGCGGTGAAACGAGATTCGATCCGCTGGCCCGCGAGCCGGATCCGAATGCGCCGCCGCCACCTCCGCCGCCCGCGCCGGACAATACGATTCACATCCAGATCCCGGTCCCGCAGTTCACGCCGGTCGAGATCCCGGGTCCGCGACAGGACAACACCCGGATCGATCCCGCGCCGCTGCCCGCGGACCCGTGCGCCAATCCGTGCCCGGATATCCGCAACGATCAGAGCCCCAAGCCGGAAATCGCTGCGCCCGAGAATGATCGGACCGACCCGCCCGCCGATCCACCGGAATCG
>NZ_BAAFGR010000170.1:0-15866 GCF_041154655.1 Nocardia sp. JMUB6875 | reverse complement strand
GCCTCCCATGCCGCCGCAGCCGATCGTGCCGCCCCCGCCGCCCGCGCAGGAACCGCGCGTCAATCTGGGCAAGATCTCGCTGACCAAGGAGGCCCCGGCGGTCTCCCTGACCAAGCAGGGCGCGACCGGCGGGATCATGCGGGTGAACCTGAACTGGTCGGTCCCGAGTTCGGGCGGACTGTTCGGTCGCAAACGCGGCAATGGCGGGCTGGACCTGGACCTGTGCGCGTTCTGGGAGCTGGCCGACGGCTCCAAGGGCTGTGTCAGCGCCCTGGACACCTTCGGCAATCTGCACAAGGCCCCGTTCATCGCCCTTGACCAGGACGACCGGACCGGTGGCAGCGCGGCGGGCGAGAACCTGTCGATCAATCTCGACCACACCGCCGATTTCCGCCGCATCCTGGTGTTCGCCTCGCTCTACGAGGGTGCGCAGGATTTCCGCGGCGTGCACGCGACCGCCACGCTGTTCCCCCGCAATTCACCGCCGATCGAGATGGAAGTCAGCGGCTGCCACGATGATTCGCGCGAGATGGTGCTGGCGCTGATCGAGAACGTCCGCGGCGAGCTGGTGGTGCGCCGCGAGGCCCGGTTCGTGCGCCCGCCGGACGGCCGCAAGTTCTGGGGCAAGCTGGCGGTGGATCAGGCCTACGGGTGGGGTTTGAAGTGGGGCACCTCGAAGGGCAAGTCCTGAGCCGCTGCTCGGTGGTCGCCCCGCCCGGTCAGTCCTGATCGGGCGGGAACTGGGCCGCCAATTCCAGTGCGGCCGCCCGGATTTCGGTCAGCGATCCGGTCCAGCACAGCAGCCGCAGGATGGCGTCGGGAATGAGCTGTTCGGCGTACTCCGGCGCCGCGCCCTCGTCGGAGCGCATATTGATGACCGACTCCACCAGCCGGAACGGCAGCAGTTCGGCCCCGGCCACGGCGCCGGTCCCGGACTCCGCGATGACGGTGGCGGACAGGGTTTCGTAGTGCCGGCGCAGCGCGTCGCGGCCCTCCCGGAATTTGGCGAACCGGTCGCTGCGCAGCTCGGGTAGCAGGTACAGCGCGCCGAGATTCCAGCGGCTGGCCAGCAGCTGGCTGATGTCGAACCAGGCCAGGGCGTAGAGCCGCACCACCGCGGGTTCGGGCCGGTCGGCCAGCTTGCCCGCCAGTTCCAGTGGCGTGCTGACGGTTTCGCCGAGCAGCGCGTCGAGGATGTCGTCCTTGGCCGCGAAGTGGTGGTAGAGCGAGGCCTGCCGGATGCCCACGGCGTCGGCGACCGCGCGGGTGGAGGTATTGCCGTATCCGTGGCTGGTGAACAACTCGGCGGCGGCGTCGAGGATTTCGGCGCGCGGGGTCGTGCCTGCGCGGCGGCGGGGTTCGAGTCGGGGACGGCCGGGTCCGAGTTGGGTCACGTAGCCATTCTGTCTTATCCGGACGGCCGACCTGCGAGGTGAGTTTTCTGTCATTTGACAGAAATACCGGCAACACAGAAGTTACGGCGGGCCATCCGACCGATACATCGGCGTCACCGGGCGAGCGATCGCTCACGGAAAACTTTCAATCGATAGATATTCCCCTCGCGAAAGACTCGCCGCCATGGTTGCCCCCGCCGACGCCATAGTCCCTCCGAGCCTCCCCGACAGCTCCACCGACAGCGATGACCTGGCCCGCTTCGGCTACCAGCCCGTCCTGCACCGCAAGCTCGGCCGCTACGCCTCCTTCGCGGCCGGATTCTCCTTCGTCTCCATTCTGACCACCATCTTCCAGTTCTTCGGCTTCGGTTACGCCTTCGGTGGCGCGGCCTTCTTCTGGACCTGGCCGCTGGTGTTCGCGGGCCAGTTCCTGGTCGCGCTGAACTTCGCGGAACTGGCCGCGCGCTACCCGATCTCGGGCTGCATCTATCAGTGGTCGCGCCGGCTGGCCGGGGAGGTGGTCGGCTGGTTCGCGGGCTGGATGATGATCATCGCCCAGATCGTGACCGCCGCGGCCGCCGCCATCGCGCTGCAGGTGGTGCTGCCGACCATCTGGTCCGGATTCCAGCTCATCGGCACCGATACCGCGCTCACCTCGCACGACGGGGCCTCGAACGCGGTGCTGCTGGGCAGCATTCTGCTGGTGGTCACCACGGTCATCAATGTGGTGGGCATCGACTGGATGGCGCGCATCAACTCGCTGGGCGTGACCATCGAGATCATCGGGGTGTGCGCGGTGATCGCGGTGTTCTTCACCCACACCGATCGCGGACCGAGCGTGGTCACCCAGACCGATCAGGCCGCGCCCGGGGCCTACTGGGCCGCGTTCCTGGCGTCGGGCCTGATGGCCGCCTACGTCATGGTCGGATTCGATTCCGCCGGTGAGCTTTCCGAGGAGACCAAGAATCCCCGCCACGTCGCGCCGCGCACCATCCTCTCGGCGCTGGCGGTGTCCGCGCTGGGCGGCGGGCTGATCCTGCTGGGCGCGCTCATGGCCGCGCCGAGCCTCTCCGACGGCTCGCTGGCCAGCGGCGGACTGGCGTACGTGATCGAGGCCAAGCTGACCACCGTGCCCGGCAAGATCGTGCTGGCGTGTGTGGCGTGCGCGATCACGGTGTGCACCTTGGCGATTCAGACGGCCGGTTCGCGACTGCTGTTCTCCATGGCCCGCGACGGGCGGCTGCCGTTCGCCAAGCAGCTGTCGACGGTGCACCCGCGCTTCGGCACCCCGGTGTGGCCCGCCGTGGTGATCGGCGTGCTCGGCATCGGCCTGCTGTTGCTGAACCTGGGCAACGGCGCGGTCTTCGCGACCCTGGCCAGTGTCTGCATCGTCATGCTCTACCTCGCGTACCTGCTGGTGACGGTGCCGCTGCTGATCCGCCGGATCAAGGGCTGGCCCGCCGATATCGCCGGTGACGCCGCGGGCACCAAGCTGTTCGCGCTGGGTCGCTACGGCATCGCCATCAATGCCCTGGCCGTGGTGTGGGGCATCGCCATGGCGGTGAACCTGGCCTGGCCGCGGGCCGCGGTCTACACCCCGGCCGGCGGCGGCTGGTGGATGCTCTGGGCCGCACCGCTGTTCGTGCTGCTCACGGTGGCGGTCGGCGTGGTGGTGCACCGCATCGTGACGCCCGGCCGCGCCCTGCTCACCGAGCCCGCCACCCAGATCGCCTGACACCCCATCGATTCCGAGAAACGGAGCAGCCATGACCACAGCGAATACCACCGGAGCGCGGGACCACGCGCGGTCCCAGGCGGCCGCGGCCGACCGCAACGGGCCGGAGTTGCCGACCGGGTTGGACGCCACGAAAGTGACCTTCGCCCAGCGGATTCCGTCCGGTGGTTACGCGAACGTCGTGCTGGCCCGGGGCAGCAGGGTGCGGTTGTCCGACCCGCAGGGCGCGGCCTGCGCGCACCTGCTGCTGCTCCGGGCCGAATCACCCTGGGAACGACTGAATGTCGCGGACACCGTGAAGGTGCCGTGGCAGGCGTACCTGGGCGTGGGTCATCCGCTGCTGTCGGATCAGGGCCGCGTGCTGGCCACGGTGGTCGCGGACTCCTCGGGGCAGCACGACACGCTGTGCGGTCCTTCGGCCGTCGCCCGCGACCGGCTGCGGCTGTCCGGGGTCAAGCAGGGGCTGGAACCGCGCGATATCGGGCCAACGGTGTCGTTCTTCCGGGGTGTGCGGGTGGAATCGGATGGGGCGCTGACGGTTACCGGTGGCGCGGGGGCAGGCGCGGCGGTCGAGCTGCTCGTGCACTTGCCGGTGACGCTGCTGGTCGCCAATGCCGAGCATCCGCTGGATCCGACTCCGCCGACGGATCTCGACCTCGTGGTCTGGTCCGCTCCCGAGGAGCTCACGCTCGCGCACAGCACCGATCCCGAATACCTGCGCGCGGTGGAGAACACCGAACAGGACTGGAACGCACGCACTCTGGAGGCCTTCGCATGATCACCACTCGCACTGTCGTCCTGGGCGAGACCGTTCCCGCCCGCGCCCCCTGGTCGGCCATCGTGCGCGCCGGGGAGCAGCTGGAGATCATCGATCTGCACGGCAATCAGGCCGTGGACTGCCTGCTCTACAACGCCGCCGACCACACCGACCGCTACAGCGCGCAGGCCACCATCACCGCGCAGCGCAATATCTTCCTGACCACCGGCAGCGTGCTGCTGACCGAGGCGGGCACCCCGCTCATGACGGTGATCGCGGACGAGGTCGGCAATCACGACACGGTGGCGGGCGCGTGCTCGCAGGAGTCCAACACCCTGCGCTACGGCCACCACACCCGGCATCAGCACGCGTGCGTGGAGAACTTTCTCGCCGAGGGCCTGAAGTGGGGGCTGGGCAAGCGCGATCTGGTGTCGAACATCAACTGGTTCATGAACGTTCCCGTCGAGGCCGACGGCACGCTCGGCATCGTCGACGGCCTGTCCGCGCCGGGTAAGACGATCACGCTGCGCGCCGAGACCGACACCCTGGTGCTGGTCTCGAACTGCCCGCAGATCAACAACCCCTGCAATGGCTTCGATCCGACGCCGGTGCGCATGGTGGTGACCCGATGACGGCCGTCCTCCCCGAACTCGACGTGACCGAGAACCCCTCCCCCGCACCGTCTTTCCGGGTGCTGCGGCCGGGCATGCAGACGACCGTGCAGGATTGGCCGGGCCGGGTCGGCTACTGGCATGTGGGCGTGCCCCCGTCCGGCCCGATGGACGATCTCTCGTTCCGGCTCGGCAATCGGGCGCTGGGCAATCCCGAGGGCGCGGCCGGGCTGGAATGCACCCTCGGCGGACCGGCCCTGCGTTTCGACGCCGCGACCTGGGTGTGCGTCACGGGCGCGCCGGTGCCGGTCACGGTGAACGGCCGCGCGGTGCGCCAGTGGCGCAGCGTGCTGGTGCCCGCGGGCGGCGTCCTGGACGTGGGCATGGTGCGCGGACCGGGAATGCGCTGCTACATCCTGGTGGCGGGCGGCATCGAGGTGCCCGAATACCTCGGCAGCCGTGCGACTTTCACCCTCGGCAAGTTCGGCGGCGGCACCGGCCGCGCGTTCGCGGTCGACGACGAGTTCACGCTGGGTGAGCCGGGCCGGGTCACGGCCGGGGTGACCGGTGACGACCAGCCCGTGCTGACCCGCCGCTGGGAACTGGCGGTCACCGAGGGTCCGCACGGTGCGCCGGAGTTCTTCACCCGCGCCGACTTCGACACCATCATCGGCACCGACTACGAGGTGCACTTCAACTCCGATCGGACCGGTGTGCGACTCATCGGCCCGAAGCCGCAGTGGGCGCGGCTGGACGGCGGTGAGGCGGGCCTGCACCCGTCCAATATCCACGACACCGCGTATTCCGTTGGCGCGCTGGACTTCACGGGCGACACCCCGATCCTGCTCGGCCCGGACGGCCCGAGCCTGGGCGGTTTCGTCTGCCCGGTCACGGTGGTGGCGGCCGATCGCTGGAAGCTGGGCCAGCTCACCCCGGGCGACAGTGTGCGCTTCGTTCCCGTCCGCGCCGATCGCGCGGCCTCGCTGCGGCAGCTCGGGGCCGAACGCCGGGCCTCCTGGCCGGTGGTGCTCTCCAACGGCGGCGACGGCGATGACGGGGTGCTGGCCCGCCGCGACGGCGCGGACACCGGCGTCACCTACCGCCGGGCGGGCAATGACGGCCTGCTCGTCGAATACGGCGATATGACACTGGATCTGGAGCTGCGCGCCCGCGTGCACGCCCTGCACCAGGCGCTGCTGGAGCGCGCCGAGCCGGGCATCACCGAGCTGACGCCGGGCGTGCGGTCGCTGCAGGTGCGCAATGATCCCGACCGGCTGCCCACCCGCAAGCTGCTGGACCTGCTCGCCGAGGTGGAGGCCGAGCTGCCGTCCGCCGATGAGCTGGTGGTCCCCAGCCGCACCGTGCGGCTGCCGCTGTCCTGGGACGACCCGTCCACCCGCGAGGCCATCACCCGCTACATGCACGGCGTCCGCGCCGACGCCCCGTGGTGCCCGTGGAATATCGAGTTCATCCGGCGGATGAACGGATTGTCGTCCGTGGACGAGGTTTTCGACACCGTCTTCGCCGCCGAGTACCTGGTCCTCGGCCTCGGCGACGTGTACCTGGGCGCACCGGTCGCCACCCCGACCGATCCGCGGCACCGGCTGGTCACCACCAAGTACAACCCCGCCCGCACCTGGACCCCCGAGAACGCGGTCGGCATCGGCGGCGCGTACCTGTGCATCTACGGCATGGAGGGTCCCGGCGGCTACCAGTTCGTCGGGCGCACCACCCAGGTGTGGAACCACCGCTCGACCGGCATCGGCGAAGATCCCTGGCTGCTGCGCTATTTCGACCGCATCAGCTGGTATCCGGTGAGCGCCGAGGAACTGCTGGATCTGCGCGCCGACACGGCCGCGGGTCGCGGGCGGCTGCTGGCCGAGGACGGCGAGTTCCGGCTCGTCGACTACCGGAAGTTCCTGGCCGACAATGCCGCGTCCATCGCCGACTTCCGCGCCCGCCAGGCCGACGCCTTCACCGCCGAGCGCAATTCGTGGCGCGAGGCGGGCGAGCTCGCCGAAAAGGCCTGACGCGCCGGGCATTCGGCTCCAGCATCGTGCTCCCAGCACCATCGTCTCCGACCCCGATCGAGGAGTTCCCATGACCACGTGGATCCACCGCCGCGCCGAATCCGAGGTGGCCACCGAGATCGCCGCCGCCACAGGCGCTCTGGCCGGATTACGGCTGGCCGTGAAGGACAATGTGGATGTCGCCGGGCTGCCCACCACCGCGGCCTGCCCCGACTTCGCGTACACCCCGGAGCGGGATTCCGCCGTCGTCGCCGCACTGCGGGCCGCCGGTGCCGTGGTGGTCGGCAAGACCAACCTCGATCAGTTCGCGACCGGATTGGTCGGAACGCGCTCGCCCTACGGTGTCGTCGAGAACGCCCTGCGGCCCGGATACGTTTCGGGCGGTTCGAGTTCCGGGTCGGCGGTCGCAGTGGCGAACGGCGAGGCGGATATCGCCATCGGCACCGATACCGCCGGTTCGGGGCGCGTTCCCGCGGCATTCCACGGACTGGTCGGGATCAAGCCGACGGTGGGCGTCGTTTCGACCGAGGGCGTGGTACCCGCCTGCCGCTCCTACGACTGCGTCACCATCTTCGCGGCCGATCTGCGCTTGGCCAATCAGGCCATGGGCGTGATGGCGACCGGTGCGGCCGGGCGTGCCTGGCCCGCCGATACCCGGCTGGCGGCCCCGCCGCAGCCCGTGGTGGCGGTGTTCAGCGAGCTACCCGATCTGGATCCCCTGTGGCACAGTGCCTTCGAGCTGACCGTGGCACGACTGCGCGACCAGGGTGCGACCATCGTGGAAGTCGATCCGGCCCCGTTCCTGGCGGCCGCCAAGCTACTGTACAACGGCGCGCTGGTCGCCGAACGCTATTCGGCGGTCGGCGAATTCGTTGACGCCCATCCCGAATCGGTCGATCCCACAGTCGGTTCCATCATCCGCGCCGCCCGCGATCTACCCGCGCACCGCCTGGTCACCGACCTGGCCGAGCTGGAAGCCCTGCGCGCCACCGCCATGGCGAGTCTCGAAGGCGTGGACGCGCTCCTGACACCGACCGCCCCGGTCCACCCGACCATCGCCGAAGTCGCCGCCGATCCCATCGGCGTCAATTCCCGCGTCGGGACCTACACCAACTTCTGCAACCTCTTCGACCTCTGCGCGGTCGCGGTCTCCACGGACGAGCCGCATTTCGGCGTGACGGTGCTGGCCCGCGCATTCGAGGACGCGGTCGCCCTCGATATCGCCGCGCTGATCACCGGCACTCCGCTCGGCCCGGAGGAGCCGGTCTGGCCCGCCGCCGTCACCGAGCCCCAGGATCTGATCGTCTTCGGCGCACACCTGCGTGGTCAGCCGCTCGAACATCAGCTGACCACGCTCGGCGCCCGCTGGGGCGGTCCGGTCGACACCGCTCCCCACTACCGTCTGGGCGCGCTCGACACCGTCCCGCCCAAACCGGCCGTAACCCGGGTTCCCGCCACCGAATCCGGTGTCGCGATCGCCGGGGAACGCTGGCTGCTCTCCCCCGCCGCGCTCGGCCGCTTCCTCGCGGCCCTGCCCGCGCCCATGCAGCTCGGTGCCGTCGAACTGGCCGACGGCAGCTGGCACACCGGTTTCGGGTGCACCGGCGCGGCCGCCGAATCCGCCAAGGACATCAGCGAATACGGCGGCTGGCGGGCGGCGCTGGCGGCCGGTGCCGTGGGTTGAAGCAATCCGGTGCAGCTCATTCCTGCCAGAGCGCCGCGATGCGGGTGGCGTCCGACTTGGCCTGGGCGCGACCGGCTTCCAGCGCCGGAACGCGGGTCGCCGTGTCGAGGGGGTTGGCGCCGAAGGCGTTGACCGACGCCTCATCGGGGGCGATCACCTCGACCCGGGCACCCGCGGCCACCAGACCCGCCAGGTGGGCCTCCAGCTCCGCGTCCGGCATGGGCGCGATGACCAGCACCCGGCCGTAGCCCGTGGCCAGGTCGGCGTTGACCGAGGTCCGCACGCCGCCATCGGTGTAGCGGACACCGCCGACGGTGGCGCACGGCCACACCATGGGGACCGCCGAACTGGCGGTCACCGCGTCGACCAGCGCGACGCCGGAATCCTTGTCGAATACCCGCAGCTCGCCGGTCTCGGCATTGACCGCGACGATTCGCAGTGCGCGCTCGGGCCATTCGTGCACGGGCAGTCGGGTTTCGATGACGGCCCGGCGCTCGGGTTCGGGCACCGTTTCGGCGGACAGCGCCAGCGCGCCGATCCGGCGGCGACGCTCGACCGAATCGACCGGCAGCTCTTCGATGGTCGCCGCGAGCTGCTCCCACAGCCCGGCGAACTTCTCCATCGACGGCACGATCTCGCGGCTCTGCACCGCCGGATCCACCTGTCGGCGAACCAGTTCGGCGATCGGCAGGCCGCTGCCCAGCTGGGCCGCCACATTGGATCCGGCCGAGGTGCCCTGCAGCAGATCCGCCTCGGTCACATCCACGCCCGCATCCGCCAGTCCGGCGACAATGCCCGTGGCCCAGGCGATTCCGGCCACTCCCCCGCCGCCGAGGACCAGCGCACGTTCGGTCGTCATACCCGTTCCCACTTTCTCACCGCTCGAAAGACACCCTGCGGTCTGAAAACTACCGGCTCAGCGGCGGAAACGGCGGTCGTGCGGAGATCATTCCGTCACGTGGGTGGCCTGGGGATTGGTGGCGTCGCGAATCACGCGCAGGCCCGCGGTGAGGTCCTCGAGCTGTGTGGGGGTGAGCAGACCGGTGAACCAGCGCTCCACGCCCTCCAGGTACGCGGGCAGCACGCGGGCCACGCGCGTGGCGCCGGCGGCGGTGAGCACGGCGTAGGAGCTGCGGCGGTCGCCCGGATCGGCCTCGCGGCGCACGAAACCGTTGCGCTCCAGGCGATCCACCAGCCGGGTGACGCCGCTGGTGGACAGGCTGGTCTGGGTGGCCAGATCCGTCATGCGCAGCTTGCGGCCGGGTGAGCGGCTCAGGCGCATCAGGGCATTCAGGTCGAGACCGGAGAGTCCGTTGCTCTTCCAGGTCTCCTCCAGCCGGGCGACGAGCCCGTCGTGAGCCTCGTAGAGCAGTCCCATGGCGGTCAGCCTTGGGTCGTCGAAGAGATGCTTGGGATCCACGCTGACCAGCCTAAACCAAACGCTTTCGGTGGGGATAGTTGACACGCGGAATATTTGCGATATCTTGTTGTCAACGCAATATTCCGCAGTGCAACAAAATGGAGGTTCCGATGACGACGCAGCTTTGGGTGGCGGGATACCGTGCGCCGCTGGTGAATCCGGCCGAGGTGATCAAGCTGGCCGAGCCGCGCGCCTTCTCCGGCGAGACCGTCCGGCAGCCGGTGCGGGTGGCCGGGAGCGGGTCGTCGGTGCGACTGCTGCTGACCAATCGGTACGGCGCGGAGGAGCTGGTGATCGGCGCGGCCCGGATCGCGGTGCGCAAGGCGGGCAGCGAGATCGTGGCGGAGACCGATACCGAGGTGCGGTTCGAGGGGTCCGCGTCGATTCGGATTCCGGCCGGGGCCGACGCGGTCAGCGATCCGGTGGACTTCGCGGTCGAGGCGGGCACCGAACTGGCGGTCAGCGTGTACCTGCCGGAATCGGCGCTGCCGGCCTTCGCGCAGTTCCCGGTCGAGAGCGCCTGGATCAGCACCGGCGATCGGACGGGCGACGCTGCACCGTCCGATGCCGAGGAGACCGCTGGGCGGTACTTCCTCACCGGTATCGACGTCGCTGTCGATTCCGCGGCTCCGGTGCTGGTGGCCTTCGGCGACTCATGGTTCGAAGGCGTCGGTTCCACGCCCGGCGCGAACCGGCGCTCGGTGGATGTGCTCAACGAGCGGCTGGCCACCGGGTGGGCGGTCAATCAGGGCATCAGCGGCAACCGGTTGCTGACCGACGAGATCGGCGAGCACGGCCTGTCCCGGTTCGAGCGGGACGTGCTGTCGGTGCCGGGTGTCGCGGCCGTGTGGGCCAACTTCGGCATCAATGACCTGATCCTGGCCGGGACCGCGAGCGCCGAGGAGCTCATCGCGGGCTTCACCGCGCTGGCCGAGCGGGCGCACGCGGCGGGACTTCCCGTCTACGCCAACACCATCGGGCCGTTCGGCGGGGCGATCTACCCGGGTCTGTCGGTGGCCGAGGGAATTCCGGTGCGGCGGGCGGTCAACGAGTGGCTGCGCACCACCGAGGTGTTCGACGGCGTCTTCGATGTGGCTGCGGCGGTGGAGAATCCGGAGGATCGCGATTTCATCCGCCCCGACCTCGACAGCGGCGACGGCATGCACCTCAATGACGCGGGTGCGCGGGCCATGGCGGAGACGGTGGACCTCACCGTGCTGCCCGCCGTGTTCCACTGAGTACCGCCTCGGCGGGATCATGGCAGCCGCGGTCCGGCCGCCTGATCCTGCCGTAATCCGCTGGCCCACAGGTCATCCGCCACATCGCGGCCCAGCCGCACGCCGCCGATATTCTGCGACAGGTCCATGTGCCCGGCCGGATCGGTGGCGTAGGCGTCGAAAGGCCAGGCCACGCCCAGGAATACGCGGCTGCGGGCATTCTCCTCCATCATCTGCCACAGGCCGCCCGGGAAGCGGCGGACGTGGCGGGGACGCTGGACGCCGTGGTTGTCGGTGGTGCGGCCGTCGAGTTCCTCGGAGACGAAACCCAATCCGTCGGCCAGGATGTCGGGGCCCTCGGCCGCCACGTCGTAGTAGCGGCGGATGGTTTGCAGGGCCGCGCCGCCGAGCGCCGCGTGCGCGGAGGGATAGGCCGGAGAGGGTGGGGTGAGGTTGGGCGCGATCTCATTGCTGCGGGGTGCGCCGTGCGGCAGCCAGCCCGGATCGCAGTCGGCGTCCAGGCCGCTGCCCGGCACCGCCTCCGGGCCCAGCGTCGGATCGAATTCGCGGATGCCCAGCACGGGCCGCCACAGGTTGTGCCGGTACTTGTCGTCCCAGCACAGGATCGCGGCATCGGCGAGAGCAGTGTTGACCAGGGCGAAGAGTCGGGCGTTCTGTTCCACGTCATTGCCGCGGGCGACGGCGATCTCGCCGGTGATGCGATTGAGAAGGCGTGGCAGGCTGCCGAGTTGCTTCGCGCCGTCGTAGGCCCAGAACAGGGCGCGCAGGGTTTCGTCGCCGGTGCGGGCGGCCCAACCGGCGGGCAGGCTCGCCATCGATTCGGCGGCAATGCCTTTGGCCCGGACCTCGCGCAGGGCGGCCAGGTAGCGGGGGTCGTTGTCCTTGGGCGGCGGGTCGAGGGTGTAGCGGCTGGTGACCGCGAAACAGTGTGAGCGCGCGCCGTACCGCGGTGCGTAGTAACCCTGTTTCGGGTTGACCGGGTCGGGGCGGTGGCTGGGTGGGGCGGTGTCGGGGGTGTAGTCGGTATCGCTCAGATTCGGATCGTTCGCGCGGGCCTTGAGGATCGCGCGGCCGACGGCCTGCCCGTGGGTGCTGCCGCGGCCGGTGCCGGGTCCGCGCAGACCGGCCTCGCGCAGGGCCTTGTCCAGGCGCGGGGTCTGTGTCGGATAGAGCACGGACAGCGTGGTGTGGGCGGCCACGGCGATGGCGGCGTCGGGCGCGGCGCCATTGGCCGCCACCGGCGGGGTGGTCAGCCAGGTGCCGTGCGGTGCACCGAAAATGCTGAAGAGGGCATCGTGCATGGCCAGGTGCACCATGGCCAGGGCACGAGAACTGCCGGCCGGACCGCGGGACCCGCGTTCCACGGGTTTGATATCGGTGTGCGCCATGCGGTCCGACTCCAGCGCCACCGCGTTCCAATACAGGATTTGATCCACTTTCGCTGTCTCCCAGAGATTTTTCGAGAACTGTGCTCGCGGCATCCAGCATCGGGCTCGAATCGGGAGAACTCCGCAGTAGTGGGCTACCCGAATTGCGGGTCTAGATCGACCTCATTGCGAGTAGCGGCGCGTCGCGCTCAGCGCGGCTTCACCTCGGCCAGCAGTTCGGGGCCGCGGGACTCCAGTCGGAGGGTGGCCTGGCGGATTCCGATTGCTGTGGCGGCCACGCCGATCAACAGACCGACCGGTAGGGCTGCCCATTGCAGCAGCGAATTGTGCAGGGCCGCACCGACTCCCAGCATCGCCAGCACCGGAGCGGACGCCAGCAACTGAACGATGCCCACCACGAACTGCATGAGGACCTTCGCGCAGCCCGGATTGCCATTGCCCGCGAAGGGATTGCCGCGCTGCGGCGGCAGCGCGAAGGCGGCGTGCGTGGACAGGAACACCACGCCGCCCGCACCCACGCCGAGCAGCACCGGAAGCGTCGATACCGCCCACGGATACATTTCGGCGTGGCCCGTCGCGCCGGGCAGGATGAGGGTGGCGAGCACCGACACCGGCCCGACCAGCAGCAACCAGGCGTAGGCGCGGCCGCGCACATCCGGGCGGGCCGCGCCCGGGATCACCAGGGTCTGCCAGACCGCGGTGCCGTCGAAGCCGTACAGATTGGTGCTGGACATGGTGGCCAGCCAGACCACGAAAGCGCCGGAGAACGGGACGGTTTGGACGCCGTCCGCGCGAATGCTCAGGAAGAACGGCAGCACGAAGCCGACCAGCAGCAGCGGCAGCAGGGCCGCGCGGCGGCGGCCGTCGCGCCACCAGGTGCGCAGTTCCTTGGTGACCATCGCGCCGACCGGGGTGGCGGGGATGACTCGATCCAGCAGGCCGCCACCGGTATTCACGATCTGGCCCGCGGGGGCGGGCGGGGTGGTGAGGCGGCGGCCCAGCAGTAGCGCCCAGGCCTGCCACAGCAGGACGGCGAGCAGGGCCAGGCCCGCGAGCGGCAGCAGGGCGAGCAGATAGCTGCCTCGCGAGGCGAGCTCCACCGAGTAGGGAGCCCAGCCCGACGGCACCGCGCGCAGCGCCACCGACAAACCTCCGGTATCGCTGTCCAATTTCGGGCCGAGCGTGCCGATCAGCAGATTCAGTGGGTAGTAGGCCAATCCGATGAGCGCCGCGAACAGCACGCCCAGGTCCCGGCCGCGCCGCGAGCGCATGGCCGCGCCCAGCCAGGCCACCACCACGCGCGACAGCATCACCACGAACAACAACTGGAGCACCGCGCCCATCGCGGCGATGCCCATGGGGCCCAGGCCTTCCGGCGCGGCCAGCAGGACCAGTCCGCCGAAGGCGATCAGATTGACGATCGGTGCCGGTCCGATGAAGGCGGCCGCGGCCAGGCCGTAGGCCAGTTGCCGGGTGGTCAAGGGCAGCAGGCGGAATTGCTCCGGCTGCAGGGTCTCGTCGCTGCTGCCGGTGAGCACCGGACCGCAGATCCAGCCGAGGGTCCAGGCCGCGAACAGCGCCGCGGCGATGGTCACGCCGCCGTGCAGGGTCTCGTGGGCGGTGGCGATGAGCACCGCGGTGATGCCCGCGGCGATCAGGCCGAAGATGCTGCCCATCCAGAAGTTCAGTGCCGCACGGCCTTCGCGCATGTGGCGTCTGGTGATCACCAGGCGCATGCGGATCAGGACGCCAACCACGACAGCCCCTCCTCGCCGCCCACGCGGCCGCCGACGAATCGCACGAAGGCCTCTTCCAGGGTGCCCTCGCCGCGCACCTCGGCGAGCGTGCCGCCCGCGACCACCCGGCCGCGATGGATGACGGCGACCCGGTCGCACATGCTCTCGACCAGGGCCATGACGTGGCTGGACAGTACGACCGAGCCGCCCGCGGCCACGAAGCGCTGCAGGATGGTGCGGATGGTTCCGGCCGAGACCGGGTCCACCGCCTCGAAGGGCTCGTCCAGGACCAGCAGTTTCGGCGCGTGCAGCAGGGCGGTGGCGAGGCCGATCTTCTTGCGCATACCGGCCGAATAGTCCACCACCACGGTGTTTTCCGCGTCGGTGAGTTCCAGGACGGTCAGCAGTTCGTCGGCGCGGCCGACCACCGTCGCCCGGTCCATGCCGCGCAGCAGGCCGGTGAAGTTCAGCAGTTCCCGGCCGGTCAGCCGTTCGGGCAGGGCCAGGCCGTCGGGCAGGACGCCGACGGCGGCCTTGGCGCGGACCGGGTCGGACCAGACGTCGGTGCCGAAGATGCGCGCGGTGCCCTGGTCGGGGCGCAGCAGGCCGACCGCCATGGAGAGGGTGGTGGTCTTGCCCGCGCCATTGGGACCGACCAGTCCGAAGAATGAGCCCGGTGGCACCTTCAGGCTCACGCCGTCGACCACCCAGGGTCCCCCGAACCGCTTGTACAAGCCGTCGAGGTCGAGCGCCAATTGACCATTGGTCGTCATTGCCCCTCCTTGGGCGCACGCTTCGGTGTCCATCGCCCAGGGTACGGGCGAAGCCGCTGTTCACAGACTTATCGCGGCGTGATCGGTTACTGCAACGCGTGCAGGGCGACGGCCAGGTCGGCGAGGTGTTCGGGGGCCGGGGTGTAGCCGGGGAAGTAGACGCAGACGCGGTCGGCCACGGCGCCGAAGCGGGCGCGGATGGCGGTGGCGCAGTCCTCGGGAGTGCCGAGGACGGCGAAGGTTTCGAGCATCGAATCGTCGATGAGGGCCTGCATGTCGTGAAAGGCGGCGCGTTTCGCCATCGCGTCGAGGGTGGGTTGGAGGTGGGCGTGGCCTTCGACCTCGAGGACGGGCAGGTAGGCGGGGGTGGAGGCGTAGAAGGCGATCAGTTTGCGGACTCCGGTCAGGGCTTCGTCGAGTTCTGCCTGTGTGCGGCCGATCGCCGCCATGACCTGCGGGATGATCGCGAAGTCCGCGAGGTCGCGGCCCGCGCGATCCAGGCCGTCGTGGACCGCGGGCATGGTGCGGTCGCGGAAGTGTTTTTCGCTGTTGAAGGGCATGACGAGCAGGCCGTCGGCGGTCGCGGCGGCGGTGCGGGTCATGAGCGGGCCGAGCGCGCCCAGCAGGACCGGCGGCGGACCGTACGGGTTGGGGCCCGGGTGGAAGGCGGGCGGCATCAGCGTGTGCCGGGTGAATTCGCCGCGAAAGTTCAGGGGTTCGCCGGTCTGCCAGGCGCCCAGGATCGTCTTGACCGCGGTGACGAATTCGCCCATGCGGGCGGCCGGTCGGGTCCAGGTCGCGCCGTAGCGGTGTTCGATGTGCGGGCGGATCTGGGAGCCCAGGCCGAGGCGGAAGCGGCCGCGGCTGAGGACGTGCAGATCGTAGGCGGCGTGGGCGGCGTGCAGGGGGCTGCGGGGCGGGGCCACGGCGACATTGGTCATCAGGTCCAGCTCGGTGGTGGGCGCTACCGCGGCCAGGGGGACGAAGACGTCGTGGGCGCCCTCGAAGGTGAACAGGCCGTCCACGCCGAGGGAGGCGAATTCCGCTGCGCGGGTGAGGAGTTGGGCGGGGCGGGTGGCGAGCTGGCGGTCGAGGCGCAT
>NZ_BAAFGR010000169.1:0-16018 GCF_041154655.1 Nocardia sp. JMUB6875 | reverse complement strand
CCCCGCCCCTCCGCCAGGGCGGTCAGGAACGAATGGCCGTGCGCATACCGCCCCCACGCCGGAAACTCCTCGGGGATCGGCTGCGGGACAGAAACTTCGGGTTCGACTACCGGATCCGGTTCCGCGACAACCTCGTCGGCGACCTCCTCCTCCGCCGCCTTCGCCTTCTTCGAAGTGCGCTTGGGCTTTTCGGGTTTCTCGATGCCCTCGGTCTCGACCTTGGCGTGACGGGGTGGAATGGCGAGGCGGAGGACATCGGCGCGGGTACCCGCGTAGCGGGAGGCCACCGCGGCCACGAGTTTCAGAATCTCGGGGGTGAGGACGCGCTCGCCGGAGACGACTCGCTCCAGGCGGACGAGTTTGCCGGTGTGATCGGACTTTTCGAGGCGCTCCAGCAGATAGCCGTCGACAAGGCGGCCGGAGAAGCGGACTCGGACTCGAACGCCGGGTTGGGCGAGTTCGTCCAGCTCCGGTGGAACGAGGTAGTCGAAATCCCGGTCCAGGTGGGCGGGTTCGAGTAAAGGCAGGACCCTGGCGATAGGCCGGGTCATGCCAACGACGGCGGGAGCGTCGGGCTCGGAAGGGGTTTCCGTGCCCGACGCTCCCGTCGAGTGGTGTGGGGTGCCGGTCAATTACAGCCCGGCGGCCGCGCGCAGCTTCTCCGCGCGGTCGGTGCGCTCCCAGGGCAGATCGACGTCGGTGCGGCCGAAGTGGCCGTAGGCGGCGGTCGGCGCGTAGATCGGGCGCAGCAGGTCCAGGTCGCGGATGATCGCGCCGGGACGCAGGTCGAAGACCTCACCGATGGCGTCGGAGATCTTGAGCGGGTCGATCTGCTCGGTGCCGAAGGTCTCGACGAACAGGCCGACCGGGGCCGCCTTGCCGATGGCGTAGGCGACCTGGACCTCGACCCGCTCGGCCAGGCCGGCGGCGACGACGTTCTTGGCGACCCAGCGCATGGCGTAGGCGGCCGAGCGGTCGACCTTCGACGGGTCCTTGCCGGAGAAGGCGCCGCCACCGTGGCGGGCCATGCCGCCGTAGGTGTCGACGATGATCTTGCGGCCGGTCAGGCCCGCGTCACCCATCGGGCCACCGAGCACGAACTTGCCGGTCGGGTTGACCAGCAGTCGCACATTGGAGGTATCGAGGGGGTTCGGCAGCTCCAGCTCGGCGAGCACCGAGTCGACGACCTTCTCCCGGATGTCCGGGGTGAGCAGGTTGTCGAGGTCGATGTCGGCCGCGTGCTGGGTCGAGATGACGACGGTGTCGAGCCGCTTGGGGATCGAGCCGTCGTATTCGATGGTGACCTGGGTCTTGCCGTCGGGACGCAGGTACGGCAGCACGCCGGACTTGCGAACCTCGGTCAGGCGCCGGGACAGCTTGTGCGCCAGCGAGATCGGCAGCGGCATCAGCTCGGGGGTCTCGATGGTGGCGTAGCCGAACATCAGGCCCTGGTCGCCCGCGCCCTGACGCGCGATGTCATCGTCCTCGCCGCCGACGCGGGCCTCGTGCGAAGTGTCCACGCCCTGGGCGATATCCGGCGACTGCGCGCCGATGGCGACGTTCACACCGCAGGACGCGCCGTCGAAACCCTTTGCGGAGGAGTCGTATCCGATCTCCAGGACCTTCTCGCGAACGATGGTCGGGATATCGGCGTAGGCCGAGGTGGTGACCTCACCGGCCACGTGCACCTGACCGGTGGTCACCAGGGTCTCCACCGCGACCCGGCTGCGCGGGTCGGCCGCGAGCAACGCGTCGAGGATGGAATCGCTGATGGCATCACAGATCTTGTCGGGATGACCTTCGGTCACCGACTCACTGGTGAATAGGCGGCTGCCAGACGTGCGCACAGTTGTTCCCTCTCCCTCAACGGGTTTCTCGTATCGGGGTGCGACAGTAGCGTCTCCGCGCCATCGCACAACCCTTTGTCTCAGGTTATTCCAATATGTTCGACACAGTGGCGAGGCCGCCACCATGACGAACACATTGTGACTCAGACAGTTGCCGTGCCTATCACGGCGACTGTCTGAACCCTGCGGTGCCGAGGCTTCAGCGGAGCAAGGGGCCGAGTGCGTCCAGCACCCGGCTAGCCAGTAGGGCCTTGGACCCGTGGTCCAGGGCGATCTCGGTGCCGTCGGCGCCGAGCAACCAGCCGTCGTTGGTGTCGACCTCGAAGGCCTTCCCCTCCCCGACGGCATTCACGACCAGCAGGTCGCAGCCTTTGCGGGCCAGTTTGGCCCGGGCGTGGGTGAGCACATCAGCGTGCTCGTCCCCCGTCTCGGCGGCGAACCCGACGATCGCGGTACCGGGTAGGTGCCCGTCGCGACGGGCTTGCACCAACCCGGCCAGGATATCCGGTGTCTTGGTGAGCGCGATCGAATCCGGTTCTCCCGCACCCTTTTTGATCTTAGCGGTCGCCACGTTCACGGGGCGGAAGTCCGCCACCGCGGCGGCCATGATGACCGCGTCCGCGCCGAGCGCATGCTTGTCGACCGCCACCTTGAGCTGTTCGGCGGTGGTCACGTGCTCCACCTCGACCGCGGCCGGGGCGTCCAGGCCGATGGTATTGCCCGCGATCAATGTCACCTGCGCGCCACGCTGGGCGGCCAGCCGCGCGAGTGCGTAGCCCTGCTTGCCGGAGCTCCGATTGCCAAGGAAGCGAACGGGATCCAGCAGTTCGCGGGTGCCGCCCGCGGAGACGACGACGCGGCGACCCTCGAGGTCGCGGGGCAGCGCGTCGGCGCGTTCGAGCAGCAGCCGGGCCAGTCCGAAGATCTCCTCCGGCTCGGGCAGGCGGCCCGGTCCGGTGTCGGTTCCGGTCAACCGGCCCGACGCGGGTTCCATGACCACGGCGCCGTGCGCGCGCAGCGTCGCCACGTTCGCGCGGGTGGCCGGGTGCTCCCACATCTCGGTGTGCATGGCCGGGGCGAACAGAACGGGACATCGCGCGGTCAACAGCGTCGCGGTCAGCAGGTCGTCGGCGCGACCCTGCGCGGCGCGGGCCATGAGGTCCGCGGTCGCGGGGGCGATGACGACCAGATCGGCCTCCTGGCCGAGACGCACGTGCGGCACCTCCGGCACATCGGCGAAGACGCCGGTGTGCACGGGGTGCCCGGAGAGCGCCTCGAAGGTGGCCTTGCCGACGAAGTTCAGCGCCGACTCGGTGGGAATGACACGAACCTCGTGCCCGGTTTCGGTGAACCGGCGCACGAGGTTGCAGCTCTTGTAGGCAGCGATACCGCCGCCGACTCCGACGACGACTCGGGTCACCGCGGTTTTACTCGCCTTCGGAGTGCTCGAGCAGGTCGGCGTGGATCTCGCGCATGGCCACCGACAGCGGCTTCTCCTGCAGACCCGGCTCGACCAGCGGACCGACGTATTCGAGAATGCCGTCGCCGAGCTGGTTGTAGTAGTCGTTGATCTGCCGGGCGCGCTTGGCCGCGTAAATGACGAGCGCGTACTTGGACGAAGTCCGCTCCAGCAGTTCGTCGATCGGCGGGTTGGTGAGGCCGACCGGAGTGTCGTAGGCGGGAACGGTCTTGATGTCCGTACTCACTAGGAAGGCTCCTGCGGGGTTGTTCGGAAGGATGGATTCCGACTCTCTTGCAAGACGAGTCGGCGTTCGGAACCTAGGATCCCGAATTTGTGCTAACGAACAACGATACCAACTGCTCGCAGGCGCTGGTCACGTGGTCGTTCACGATGACGATGTCGAACTCGTCACATGCAGCCAATTCGGTACGAGCGGTCTGTAGCCGACGCTCGATCACCTCGGGCGATTCCGTCCCGCGTGAGGTCAGGCGGGACACCAGCTCGTCCCAGCTGGGCGGGGCCAGGAAGACCAGTTTGGCCTCCGGCATGGTCTTGCGGATCGAGCGCGCGCCCTCGAGGTCAACCTCGATCAGGACATGATGTCCGGTCGCGATCGCTTCCCGCACAGGTGCGGCCGGGGTGCCCGACCGCTGCAGTCCACCGTGGATATCGGCCCATTCGAGCAGTTCGCCCGCCTCGATCATGGCGTCGAACTTCTCGCGGGTGACGAATCGGTAGTCCTGGCCGTCGACCTCCCCGGGCCGCGGAGCCCGGGTGGTGGCCGACACACTGAATACCAATTCGGGCAGTCGTTCGCGCACGCAGCGCACGACGGTGGACTTGCCGACGGCCGAGGGGCCGACCAGGACTACCAGTCGACCCTTCCGAGTGTGTTCGACCACCCTCGGATTATTCGGCGCTGAAGTCGAACCGGGCAAGCAGCGCCTTACGCTGCCGGTCGCCCAGTCCGCGCAGGCGGCGGGTGGGAGCGATCTCCAGTTCGCTCATGATCTCGGCCGCCTTGACCTTGCCGACCTTCGGCAGGGCCTCGAGCAGAGCCGAAACCTTCATCTTGCCGAGGACTTCGTCCTTCTCGGCGTCCGCAAGGACCGTCTTCAGATCGGTGCCACCACGCTTCAAGCGCTCCTTGAGCTCCGCCCGAGCGCGGCGAGCGGCAGCCGCCTTCTCCAAAGCAGCGGCGCGCTGCTCGTCAGTCAGCTGGGGAAGGGCCACGGTTCCTCCGTCTCATCGTTCATTGCTTGATCTACCTCCGGTAACCCGGTGGTCTCAGCGACCGTACCCACGACGCTTGCCGATTGCGAACCCACCCCCCAGGTCAGCGCGTGATTCGGCGCGCGACCGGGCCGGATGGGCGGGCCCGTGAGCCGTGTGCAAGCGGCCGCGGGAATCCGCTCGCGGGGGCCACGAATATCCTTGCAGCCAGGGCTTTTTCGGAAACTTGACAGGGTCGCACAAGGGTCGGACTGGCCCCGGATGAAACCGTGACCGAGCTGTAATCTCGCGACCTGGATTTTTCTTGAATTTCTCGGCGTGTCGTTCGATTCCGTACCGCGTGTCGCGCGTCACGCGGGGTGGTCGGAGCGGTCGTGAAACACACAATTCCGACATGGTTCCGGTGCAGGTAGGACAGGGTGTGCGGGCCCGGATCAGCGCCTGGACGGCCTGTTTCGGGCCCTGGCACGCACGCTGGGACGCGAAACGGGGGCCGCGCAACCCGTAACGGCCCCCGAGGGTGCGCGACAGTGAGACGCGCGATCAGGACAAGCGTTCGATCTGTTCGCGGTGGGCGAACACGCGAAGGGTCAGTCGTCGTACTGACAGAACTCGATCAGAGTGCCTTCGGGCGCGCGCAGGTGCGCGACGCGCATCCCCCACGCGGGTTGATCGACGGGCTCGGCGACGATCTGCGCGCCGCGCTCGCGCACGACCGCCGTGGCCTTGTCGACATCGGTGACGCGCAGCACGACGACCACGCCGTCGACGCCGTCGCGCGGGCGGTGCTCGGCCCCGATCGCCGCGTCCTGATAGGCGCGCGTGAACAGCGCCAGATCGCGTCCGTCGAGGCTGAAGCAGGCGTAGGGGCCGTCATCGGATTCGGGTACGTCCCCCGGCGTTTCGTGCTTGAGCGGCAGTCCCAGCACGTCGCGATAGAAGCGATAGCTGGACGCGAAATCGTCCACGAGAACCCGTGTTTGGCCGTAGGAGACGAGGCCGAGGGCGGCGTCGGACATGAGAAATCCCACCTTTCTACCGAGCGGTCTGCGTCAGACTAGCGCCCGGCGGCGGGGTGGAATCAGTTGCTCTCCATGGCGATTCGCAGGCCCAGACCGACCATGAAGGTGCCCATGGCGGCGTCGAGGGCGCGGCGCACCCGGCGGCGGGTGAACACCTTCCGCAGCATGCCCACGCCGACGGACAGCGTGATGAACCAGCACAGGTTGGCGACCGTGCACACAACGGCCAGTTCGAGGGTGCCCAGCGCGGAGGGGTGCGCGGGCAGGAACTGCGGGACCAGTGCGATGAAGAACACCGCGCACTTGGGGTTGAGCAGGTTGGTGAGCAGGCCCTGCCGGAAGGCCACCAGCACGCCGCGGCGGTTCGCGGCCGCGTCCGGATCGGGCCGGTAGTCCCCGCGCCGCGCGGCCAGCAGCGCGCGAATCCCGATGAACGCCAGATAGATCGCGCCGACCAGCTTCACCACCGTGTACGCCTCGGCCGAGGCCGCCAGCAGCCCGGCCACCCCGATCGCCGTCACCAGCGCCCACACGAACACCCCGGCCGCGATCCCGCCCGAACACGCGATGCCCGCGCGGCGGCCCGAGACCACCGAATTCCGCAGCACGATCAGGAAATCCGGCCCGGGTGACATGGAGCCGAGGACGATCACCCCGGCGAGCGTGAGAATTTCGGTGAGCGACAGCACCCGGCCACCCTACGCGGGCGCGCCGGTTCTTCGTCAGACCCGAGTTCTCGGTTCAGGCGGCCGGCCAGATCTCCCGCACGGCCGCGGCGGCCTCCTTGCCCTGGCGGAAGCCCGCCTCGTAGGCAGGCTGCAGGGCCGCGGTGTTGAACAGATCCGGACCGTAGGCGGCGATCGCGCCCGCGTCGGGAACGATGAAAGTCGTTGCCGCGCCGCCCAGGTCGCGGTCGGACGGGCTGTGCGGGAACAGGTGGGCCAGCGGTTCGATGATGAGGATACGTTCGGCGCCGGCGGCGAGGTCGGCGTTGATGGGTGAGCGCATGCCGCCGTCGATGTAGAAGGTGCCGTCGATCGGAATGGGCGGGAAGACGCCGGGGACCGAGGTGCTGGCGGCGAGGGCCTCGGGGAGGGTGGCCTTGCCGTCCGGGGTCCAGACCTGGAGTTCGCCGGTGGTGACACTGCAGGCGGTGATCCGGAGATCGCGGCGGGGCCAATCGGTGTGGCCGACGAAGCCGCCGATGCGGGCGATGTGGTCGGCGGGGTCGATACCGGCGGTCATCTCCAGGGCGCGGGCACCGGCGCGGCGGCGGGCCTCGTTCGCGTCCAGGCCCGGGGTGGCCAGGATGCCCATGATCTCGCCGAAGGCGTTGGGGTCGAAGTTGATCGGTGGGGCCTCCGGATTGTCCGCCGACGGGCGGCGCAGCAGCAGGCTCAGATCGACCTCGGCGGCGATCGCCGCGCCGACGACCGCGCCCGCCGAGGTGCCGACAATGCGTTCGGCCAGCGTGAGATCCACCCCCGCCTCGCGCAGGCCGATGACGACGCCCGCCATCCAGCTCAGGCCGACCGCGCCACCTCCCCCGAGCACCAGCGCATGACGAATTCCATTGGGCGGCATCGCGGCAGACATGCTGCCACTGTATCCGGGCAGACCGGCAAGCGGAGAAGCTTCCTCCGACAAGCTCGCGGCACCGGACAGTGTCCGGTGCCGCGAGGCTGTCGTTCGGTGAATCAGTGCTGCAGGAAGGCGAATTCGGCGGCCAGTTCGGCGACCTTCTCCTTCAGTGCGGAGACCGTCGGACCCGCCTTGAGCACCTCGCGTGAGACATTCGGCAGGACCGCGTCGAGATCGCTCTCGGGGACCAGTTTCCGGATGGAGTCCGCTCCCCCGCCCTGCGCGCCGACGCCGGGCATGAGGATCGGGCCGTTGAGATGGCTCAGGTTCGGCGCGGAGTCCAGGGTCGCGCCGATGACCACGCCGACGGAACCGAATTCGGGTCCGGCGTTGGCGGCGGCCGCGTCGTCGACCATGCGCTGGGCGATGGTGCGGCCGTCGGGGCCGGTGATGTTCTGCAGTTCGACCGCCTCCGGGTTGGAGGTGGCGGCCAGCACGAACACGCCGCGGTCATTGGCCTTGGCCAGCTCCAGAGCCGGTGCGAGCGCACCGAATCCGAGGTAGGGCGAGACGGTGACCGCGTCGGTGCCCAGGGGCCCGTCGCCGAGCCAGGCGTGGGCGTAGGCGTCCATGGTGGAGCCGATATCGCCGCGCTTGGCGTCGGCCAGCACCAGGGTGCCCGCCGACCGCAGCGCGGCAATCGTCTCCTCCAACACCAGGATTCCGGCCGAGCCGTAGGTCTCGAAGAACGCGACCTGCGGCTTGACCAGCGCCACCCGGCCCGCGAAGGCGCGCACGCAGACGTCGGCGAACTTCGCCACGCCCGCGGCGTCCTCGCTGAAGCCCCAGGCCCGCAGCAACGGCGGGTGCGGGTCGATGCCCACGCACAGCGGGCCGTGCTCGCGCATCGACTCCTTCAGCCGCACACCGAATGTCGTCATCCGCGCAGCACCGCGTGCAGTTCCTGCAGCGACCGCACGCCGATGCCACCGCGAATGGTGGCCTCGATGCCCTGCACGGCCGCGGCCGCACCCTGCACGGTGGTGATGCACGGGATGTTCGCGCCGACCGCGGCGGTGCGGATCTCGTAACCGTCCACGCGCGGACCGTTATTGCCGTACGGGGTGTTGAACACGATGTCGACGTCGCCGTCCTTGATCATGTCCACGATGCTGGCCTGATCGGTGGCGTCGTCGGAGTGCTTGCGCACCCGATCGCACGGAATGCCGTTGCGGCGCAGCATCTCCGCGGTGCCCTCGGTGGCCAGGATGCGGAAGCCCAGATCGTGCAGGCGCTTGACCGGGAACACCATGGCCCGCTTGTCGCGGTTGGCGATGGACACGAAGGCGGTGCCCTCGGTCGGCAGCGAACCGTAGGCGGCGGACTGCGACTTGGCGAAGGCGGTGCCGAAGTCGGCGTCGATGCCCATGACCTCGCCGGTGGACTTCATCTCCGGGGACAGCAGCGAATCGATGCCGCTGCCGTCGGGGCGACGGAAGCGGTGGAACGGCAGGACGGCTTCCTTGACCGCGACCGGAGCGTCGATCGGCGCGTAGCCGCCGTCGCCCTCGGCCGGGAGCAGGCCCTCCTTGCGCAGCTCGGCGATGGTGGCGCCCAACGCGATTCGGGCCGCGGCCTTCGCGAGCGGCACCGCGGTGGCCTTGGACACGAACGGCACGGTGCGGCTGGCGCGCGGGTTGGCCTCGAGGACGTAGAGCACATCGTCCTTGAGCGCGTACTGCACGTTCAGCAGGCCCTTCACGCCGATGCCCTGGGCGAGCGCGGCGGTGGAGCGGCGCACGGCCTCGATATCGCTGCGGCCCAGGGTGATCGGGGGCAGGGCGCACGCCGAGTCACCGGAGTGGATACCGGCCTCCTCGATGTGCTCCATGACGCCGCCCAGGTAGACCTCCTCGCCGTCGCACAGGGCGTCGACGTCGATCTCGATGGCGTCCTCCAGGAACCGGTCGACCAGCACCGGGTGGTCCGGGGTGATCTCGGTGGCGCGGGAGATGTAGTCCTCCAGGGACTTCTCGTCGTAGACGATCTCCATGCCGCGGCCGCCCAGCACGTAGGACGGACGCACCAGCACCGGGTAACCGATCTCGTTGGCGATCTTCTTCGCCTGCGGGAACGTGGTGGCGGTGCCGTACTTCGGAGCCGGAAGACCAGCCGCCACAAGCACATCGCCGAACTCGCCGCGGTCCTCGGCCAGGTCGATGGCCGCCGCCGAGGTGCCGACCACGGGCACGCCCGCATCGGTCAGGCGCTGGGCGAGGCTCAGCGGGGTCTGGCCGCCGAGCTGGCAGATGACGCCCGCGACGGTGCCGGACTCGGTTTCGGCGTGGTACACCTCGAGGACATCCTCGAAGGTGAGCGGCTCGAAGTAGAGGCGGTCGGCGGTGTCGTAGTCGGTCGACACGGTCTCCGGATTGCAGTTGACCATGATGGTCTCGTAGCCCGCATCCGAAAGCGTCTGTGCCGCATGGACACACGAGTAGTCGAACTCGATGCCCTGGCCGATGCGGTTGGGGCCGGAGCCCAGGATGATGACCTTCTCGCGCTCCCGCTGCGGCGCCACTTCGGATTCCGCGGCGGGATCCAGCTCGTAGGCCGAGTAGTGGTACGGGGTCTTGGCCTCGAACTCGGCGGCGCAGGTGTCGACGGTCTTGAACACCGGGCGGATGTTGAGGCGGTGGCGCAGCTCGCGCACGCCGCCCTCACCCGCGAGTTCCGGTCGCAGCGCGGCGATCTGGCGATCGGAGAGGCCGTAGTGCTTGGCGTTGCGCAGCAGCGGCTCGTCCAGCACGGGGGCGTCGAGGATCTCCTGGCGCAGCTCGACCAGCCCGGCGACCTCGGCCACGAACCAGGGGTCGATGCCGGAGGCGGCGGCCACGTCCTCGATGCTCGCGCCCAGGCGCAGCGCGCGCTCCACCTGGTAGATGCGGCCCTCGGTGGGCACCTTCAGATCGTCGAGAATGGCCTGCACGTCGGTCCATTCACCGTCGGGCTGGGTCCAGAAGCCGGTGGCCTTGGTCTCGAGCGAGCGCAGCACCTTGCCCAGCGCCTCGGAGAAGTTGCGGCCCATGGACATCGCCTCGCCGACCGACTTCATGGTGGTGGTCAGCGTCGGGTCGGCGCCCGGGAACTTCTCGAACGCGAAGCGCGGGGCCTTCACGACCACGTAGTCGAGGGTCGGCTCGAAGCAGGCCGGGGTCTCGCCGGTGATGTCGTTGAGGATCTCGTCGAGGGTGTAGCCGATGGCCAGCTTGGCGGCGATCTTGGCGATCGGGAAACCCGTTGCCTTGGAAGCCAATGCGGACGACCGCGAGACGCGCGGGTTCATCTCGATGACGATCAGGCGGCCGTCGCGCGGGTCCACCGCGAACTGGATGTTGCAGCCGCCGGTGTCGACGCCGACCTCGCGCAGGATGGCGATGCCCAGATCGCGCATCTTCTGGTATTCGCGGTCGGTGAGGGTCATGGCCGGGGCGACGGTGACCGAGTCACCGGTGTGCACGCCCATCGGGTCCACGTTCTCGATCGAGCAGACGATGACGACATTGTCCTTGCCGTCGCGCATGAGCTCGAGCTCGAATTCCTTCCAGCCCAGGATGGATTCCTCGATGAGCACGTTCGCGGTGGGCGAGGCGGCCAGGCCGCCACCGGCGATGCGGTCGAGGTCCTCGTCGTTGTAGGCCATGCCCGAGCCCAGGCCGCCCATGGTGAACGAGGGGCGCACGACGACCGGGAAGCCCAGTTCGGCAACGGTTTCGCGGACCTCGGCCATGGTGTAGCAGACCTTGGAGCGGGCGGATTCGCCGCCGACCTTGGCGACGATGTCCTTGAACTTCTGGCGGTCCTCACCGCGCTGGATGGCCTCGAAGTCGGCGCCGATCAGCTCGACGCCGTACTTCTCCAGGATGCCGTTCTCGTGCAGGGCGACAGCGCAATTGAGCGCGGTCTGCCCGCCCAGGGTGGCGAGGATGGCGTCGGGGCGCTCCTTGGCGATGACCTTCTCGACGAATTCCCAGGTGATCGGTTCGACATAGGTCGAGTCGGCGAACTCCGGGTCGGTCATGATGGTCGCCGGGTTGGAGTTGACCAGCGACACGCGCAGGCCCTCCGACCGCAGGACGCGACACGCCTGGGTTCCCGAGTAGTCGAACTCGCAAGCCTGGCCGATGACGATCGGGCCCGAGCCGATCACCAGGATGTGGTTGAGGTCGGTGCGGCGTGGCATCAGGCTCCTTCCATCAGCATGGCAAAGCGGTCGAACAGGTAGGCGGCGTCGTGGGGGCCCGCCGCGGCCTCGGGGTGGTACTGCACGGAGAAGGCGCGGCCGGACACCAGCTGAACACCTTCGACGACACCGTCGTTGGCGCAGACATGGGAGACCTCGGCCTTGCCGAACGGGGTGTCGAACACCTCGCCGCGCTCGCCTTCCAAGGCGAAGCCGTGGTTCTGCGCGGTGATCGAGATGCGGCCCGAATGATGCTCGACGACCGGCACATTGATGCCGCGGTGGCCGAACTTCATCTTGTAGGTGTTGCGCCCGAAGGCGCGGCCCAGGATCTGGTTGCCGAAGCAGATGCCGAACAGCGGGATGTCCTCGCCCAGCACCTGCTGGGTCAGGGCCACCATGGCGTCCTGGGTGGCCGGGTCGCCCGGGCCGTTGGACAGGAACACACCGTTGGGGTTGAGTTCCTTGATCTGGTCGAAGGTCACGTTGGACGGGACCACGTGCACCCGCATGCCGCGCTGGGCGAACATGCGCGGGGTGTTGGACTTGATGCCCAGGTCGACCGCGACCACGGTGAATCGGTGCTCGCCGACCGGGTCGATGGTGTACATCTCGTCGGTGGAGACCTCACCGGCCAGGTCCGCGCCCAGCATGGAGGGCTGGCCGTTGACCCGGGCGAGCATCTCCTCGTAGTCGGCGAGGGACTCGCCGGAGAAGATGCCGGCCTTCATGGAACCGCGCGTGCGCAAGTGCCGCACCAGGGCCCGGGTGTCGATGCCCGCGATGCCGACCACGTTCTGGTTCTCCAGCTCGGCCTGCAGGGTGCGCTTGGAGCGCCAGTTGGAGGCGCGGCGCGCGGGGTCGCGCACGGCGTACCCGGCGACCCAGATCTTGCCGGACTCGTCGTCCTCGTCGTTCCAGCCGGTGTTGCCGATCTGGGGCGCGGTGGCCACCACGATCTGGCGGTCGTAGCTGGGGTCGGTCAGGGTCTCCTGGTACCCGGTCATGGCGGTGCAGAACACCGCCTCACCCAAAGTCTGTCCGACGGCGCCGAAGGTCGTCCCGCGGAACACGCGGCCGTCCTCGAGCACCATCACTGCGGTATCGCCGCTGCTCATGCCTCGTCTCCCGTCTTCGTAGCTGCTCCGGTCCATGCCGGGTAAACGTCCTTGTCATCGCCGCGGAAACCGGTATCCACCTCGGTCCCGGTCGGCAATGTCCAGCGAATCACCAGCACACCGTCTTCGGTCATAACTTTGCCCGCGTGCCCGCGCTCGGCGCGCACCGCGGTAATGGATTCCTGGGGAATCCAGATCGTCGCCGCGCCATCCCGTTCCAGGAGGATGCCGCGCTCGAATCGAGTGAGTTCCGCGGTGGCGCGGAAACCCAGGTCGCCCACCGTGATTCGCTGAATCCAGCTGGGGGCGAGGGTGCTGCCGAGGTAGAGCCCCGTGGTGGGCTCCAGCAGCTGCGCGCCGCAGTCGGCCGGAATCGGCGGCAGTTCGCCGATCGCGTTCGCCTGCTTCTTGGCCCTACCGGTCCAGGCCCAGTACATGAGCCCCAGGCATCCGGCGAACAGCGCCAGCAACACCACCACTTGCAGCGTGCGCTCCATTACGGTCCTCCTCGGTTCCCCACCCGCCGCTAACCGGCGACGATCTTGCCGTCCCGGACGGTGGCCCGGCCGCGCAGGAAGGTGGCGGTCACCTTCGCGGGCAGGGTCATCGCCTGGTAGGGCGTGTTGCGGGCGATCGAGGCGAGTTCCTTCGCCTCCACCGTCCATTCGGCGGCCGGGTCGATCAGCACCACGTTCGCGGGTTCACCCACCGCGAGCGGGCGGCCCTGATCGTCCAGGCCAACGATTCGTGCGGGGTTCTCGCTCATCACCTTGGCGACACCGCGCCAGTCGAGCAGGCCCGGCTCGACCATGGTCGCCACGATGATCGACAGCGCGGTCTCCAGGCCGAGCATGCCGGGACGGGCGGCGGCGAATTCGCAGCACTTGTCCTGGTCGGCGTGCGGGGCGTGGTCGGTGGCCACACAGTCGATGACACCCTCCGCCAGAGCCTGGCGCAGCGCGGCCACATCGGAGGATTCGCGCAGCGGCGGGTTCACCCGGTTGACCGCGTCATAGGTCTCGAGGCGCGAGTCGTCGAGCAGCAGGTGGTGCGGCGTCACCTCGGCGGTGATCGAAATACCCTGGGCCTTGGCCCATTTCAGCAGTTCGACGGTGCCCGCGGTGGAGGCGTGGCAGATGTGCACGCGGGCGCCGGCATCGCGGGCCAGCAGCGCGTCGCGGGCCACGATGGACTCCTCGGCGGCGCGCGGCCACCCGGCCAGGCCCAGGCGCGAGGCGGTCGGACCCTCGTGCGCCACAGCGCCCTTGGTCAGGCGCGGCTCCTCCGCGTGCTGGGCGATGAGCACGCCCAGGGAGTTCGCGTACTCCAGCGCGCGGCGCATGATCAGCGGGTCGTAGACGCACATGCCGTCGTCGGAGAACATGCGCACCTGGCCGAGACCGGTTGCCATGGTGCCCATTTCGGCGAGCTGCTTGCCCTCGAGGCCCACGGTGACCGCGCCGACCGGGTACACGTCGACCAGGCCGACCTCCTGGCCGCGCTTCCACACGTGGTCGGTGATGACCGCGTTGTCGGCGACCGGGCTGGTGTTGGCCATGGCGAACACACCGGTGTAGCCGCCCAGAGCCGCTGCGGCGGAACCGGTTTCGATGGTCTCGGTGTCCTCGCGGCCCGGCTCGCGCAGGTGGGTGTGTAGGTCGATGAAGCCCGGCAGCAGGAACTGCCCGGTGCCGTCGACGATTTCGGCGTCGTCGGCCTTCAGGCCCGCGCCGATCTCGCGGATCTCGCCGTCGGCGAGCAGCACGTCGACGGGGTCGCCTTCGCCGTACAGACGGACATTCTTGATCAGGACGCTCATGCCACCACCTCGTCGGTTCCGACCAGCAGGCGGAACAGCACCGCCATACGCATATGAACCCCGTTGTTGACCTGCTGCAGCACGGCCGCCTGCGGGGAATCCGCGACCGTGTAGCCGATTTCCATGCCGCGCAGCATCGGACCCGGGTGCAGGACCACCGCGTTCTCGTCGAGCATCTTCATGCGGCGCTCGTTGAGGCCGTAGCGGATCGAGTACTCGCGCGCCGACGGGAAGAAGCCGCCGTTCATGCGCTCGGCCTGCACGCGCAGCATCATGACCGCGTCCGCGCCCGGCAGCTCGGCGTCCAGGGAATCGGAGATCCGCACCGGCCAGGCCTCGACGCCGACCGGCAGCAGGGTGCGCGGCGCGACCAGGACCACTTCGGCGCCGAGGGTGTTGAGCAGGAACGCATTCGAGCGCGCCACCCGGCTGTGCAGGATGTCGCCGACCAGCACGACCCGCTTACCCTCCAGGTCGCCGAGGCGCTGACGCAGGGTCAGCGCGTCCAGCAGCGCCTGGGTGGGGTGCTCGTGCATGCCGTCACCGGCATTGATGATCGCGGGGCCGGGACCGGCGTAACCGCTTGCGGCCTCGTCCATTTCGGCGAACCAGCGCGCGATCTGATGGGCCGCGCCGGAAGCCGGGTGCCGCACGATGAGCGCGTCCGCGCCCGCCGCGTGCAGGGTCAGCGCGGTATCGCGCAGCGATTCGCCCTTGGAGACAGAGGAACTCGACGCGCTCACATTGATGACGTCGGCGCTCATCCACTTGCCCGCCACCTCGAAGGAGACGCGGGTGCGGGTGGAGTTCTCGAAGAACACCGTCATGACCGTGCGCCCGCGCAGCGTCGGCAGCTTCTTGACCTCGCGGCCCAGCAGCGCCTGCTCGAAGCGCTCCGCCTCGTCCAGCAAACCGGTGGCGGCCTCGCGGTCCAGGTCGGTGACCGACAGCAGATGCTTCACTTGTCACTCTCCTGACGCAGGTACACGCCGTCGCGTCCGTCGTGCTCGCGCAGCAGTACCGAGATGTCCTCGGTGCGGGCGGTGGGAACGTTCTTGCCGACATAGTCGGCGCGGATGGGGAGTTCGCGATGGCCGCGATCGATGAGCACGGCGAGCTGCACCGCGCGCGGGCGGCCCAGATCGCGCAGGCCGTCCAGCGCGGAGCGGACGGTGCGGCCGGAGAACAGGACATCGTCGACCAGTACCACCAGCGCGTCCTCGATCCCGCCCTCGGGCACCGAGGTGCGCTCGAGCGGACGATGCGGCTTGGAGCGCAGGTCGTCGCGGTAGAGGGTGATGTCCAGGGAGCCGATCGCGGGGCGCACGCCGGAGAATTCCTCGATCCGGCCCGCCAGACGATGGGCGAGTGTGGTTCCGCGGGTGGGGATTCCGATCAGCACCACGCGAGCAACGGCCGGGTCGCCGGAGTCCAGGGCCGTCTTCTCGATGATCTGGTGCGCCATGCGCGCGATCGTCCGGCCGACATCCGAATCGGAAAGCAGCTCGCGTCCGGTCTCGACCCGGTCCGGATCGTGCCGCTGCGAGAACTCACCAGCGCCCGACTTGGCCGCCCGGTCTTCGGGCACAGCCATGCCGACCTCCTTCCCCGCCTCACGGGACGGTCCGTTAAAGGATGTCTTTCGAGCGGCAACCCTACCAGCGCGCCGACCGGCCCCCGACCCCGCACCCCC
>NZ_BAAFGR010000168.1:0-16091 GCF_041154655.1 Nocardia sp. JMUB6875 | reverse complement strand
CCTGGAGGCGGGGGCCAGGGCGCTGGGGATGGGGTCGCCGCTGGTCGGGGATGCTTGTGTCGGTGGGGATCTCGGGGCGCTGCGGGAGCGGGCGCTCCTCGTGCGGGACCAGCTGTCATGAGGGGCGGACTGGTAACGCTCGGGGAGGCGCTCGGCGTGGTGGCGGCGAGCGAAGCCGGGCCGTTGGCGCCCGGGGCGGCGATGCGGATGGATTTCGCGGGGGCGGAGGCGACCGTCGCGATCGGCGTGCGCAGGCTCGGGCACGAGAGTGCGTGGATCGGGAGTCTGGGCGCGGATGCGGTGGGGCGCATGGTTTTCGACCGGTTGCGGGGTGAGCGGGTGGATGTCTCGTCCTGCCGGGTCGACCCGGAGCTACCCACCGGATTGATGCTGCGCGAGCGCCGGACGGCCGATCACACACGCGTCACCTATTACCGGCGCGGTCTGGCGGGCTCACGGCTGGCGGTGGATCAGATCGATGCCGCGCGGATCGCGGCCGCGGGTGTCCTGCACATCACGGGAATCACACCCGCCCTGAGTGATTCGGCGCGGGCCGCGGTCGATCTGGCCGTCGGAATCGCCAGCGACGCGGGCGTCCCGGTATCCCTGGACGTCAACTACCGCAGCGCCCTGTGGTCTCCGGCCGAGGCCGCCGCGGAGCTGTCGAAGCTGGTGTTGCGCGCCGACGTGGTCTTCGCGGGATTGGACGAGGCGGCATTGCTGTTGCGGAGCGACTCGGTGTCCGAGGACGTGGCGGCGGTAGCCGAATCGCTTGCCGCCCTGCGCCCTTCGGAGATCATCCTCAAGCTCGGTGCCGATGGCGCCGTGGCGTGGGCGGATGGTGAGCTGCTGCGGCAACCCGCGCTGCCGGTCACCGCAATCGACCCGGTCGGAGCCGGAGACGCGTTCGTCGCCGGGTACCTCGCGGGCCTGCTCGACGGCGAATCCGTCTCGGAGCGTTTGCGATTGGCCGCCACCTGCGGCGCGTTCGCCGTGTCTGTGGCCGGGGATTGGGCGGGTCTGCCGTATCGGCACGAGCTCGGGTTGCTCGACGGAGCCGATGTTCAGCGATGAGGACGAAGGGGAAGAGGATGAGTCGGCTGGTGGACAGGGTCGCGGTGGTTACCGGGGCGGCCTCGGGAATCGGGGCGGCCACGGCGGTGAGGTTGGCGGCCGAAGGTGCGGCGGTGGTCATCGCGGATATCGATGAGGCCGGCGGAGAGGGGGTGGCGGAGAAGATCCGCGCGACGGGTGCGCGGGCGGAATTCCAGTGGTGCGATGTGTCGCTGGAGGAATCGTGGGACGACCTCCGGGCGCGGGTCAACGAGCGGTTCGGGCCGTTGGACTTCTTGTGCAGCAATGCCTCTCACCAGGAGATCGTTCCGGCGCACGAATTGAGCAGACGCCAATGGGACGACGGGCTGGCGGTCAACCTGACGCCGCTGTTCCTGGGCCTGCGCGCCTTCATCGACGACTTGCGTTCCCGGCGCGGGAATGTCGTCGCCGTGTCGAGCGTGCACGCCCAGTTCGGGCTGCCCGGATACCCGGTCTACGCGGCGGCCAAGGGCGGGTTGACCGCCCTGGTGCGCCAGCTGGCGGTCGAGTACGGAGAGGACCGGATCAGGGTGAACGCCGTGCTCCCCGGCCCCATCCTCACCCCCGTATGGGACGACGTCGACGCCGAAGGCCGCCGATTGTCCGCTCGCGCAACAGTTCTGGACAGACTGGGCGATCCCGAGGAGGTGGCGTCCGCCATCGCCTTCCTCGCCTCCGATGACGCCTCCTTCATCACCGGCGCGAATCTGGTCGTCGACGGCGGCTGGAGCGTGCGAAAGGAATCCCGGTGAAGATCACCGCACTCACCACATACCTGGTCGCGCCCCGCTGGTGCTTCCTGCGCATCGACACCGACGAGGGCCTCACCGGCTGGGGCGAACCCGTGATCGAGGGCCGCGCCCACACCGTCGCGGCCGCCGTCGACGAGCTCGCCGACTACCTGATCGGCAAGGACCCGATGAGCATCGAGGCGCACTGGCAGACCCTCACCAAGGGCGGCTTCTATCGCGGCGGACCCATCCTGTCGAGCGCGGTCGCGGGCATCGACCAGGCGCTATGGGATATCACCGGCAAGGCGCTCGGCGTCCCGGTGTGGCAGCTGCTCGGCGGTGCCGTGCGCGACCGGGTGCGTGTCTACAGCTGGATCGGCGGCGACCGCCCCGACGATGTGGCCGCCGCCGCGAAGGAGCGAAAGTCCCAGGGCTTCACCGCGATCAAGATGAACGCCTCGGCCGAAATGGAACCCATCGACACCGCGCGCGCGACCCTCGACATCGTCGACCGGGTAGCGGCGGTGCGGGAGGCCACCGGCGACGAATTCGATATCGCCGTCGACTTCCACGGCCGCCTGTCCGTCGCCATGGCCCGGCGGGTGCTGCCATTGCTGGAGCCGTACCTGCCGTTCTTCGTGGAGGAACCTTTGGTGCCGGAGGCCGGTGCGCGACTGAGCGAGATCACCAGCGCCACAAGCATTCCCATCGCCACGGGTGAGCGCCTCTTCTCGCGCTGGGACTTCCTCCCGGTCCTGGAAAGCGGCGTGGCCGTGGTCCAACCGGACCTCTCGCACGCGGGCGGCATCTCCGAGGTCCGCCGCATCGCCGCCCTCGCCGAGGCCCGCGATGTCGCCCTGGCCCCGCACTGCCCGCTCGGCCCGATCGCGCTCGCCGCCAGCCTGCAGGTCGGCTTCGCCACCCCGAATCTGCTCATCCAGGAACAGAGCCTGGGCATCCACTACAACACCGGCTCGGATCTGCTCGACTACCTCATCGACCCAATGGTTTTCGAGTACCGCGACGGCCATGTCGGCCTGCTGAACGAGCCCGGCCTGGGCATCCGCGTCGACGAGCGAGCCGTGGCCCGCGCCGCCGAGACCGGGCACCGCTGGCGCAACCCGATCTGGCATCGCAAGGACGGCTCGCTCGCCGAATGGTGATCACCGCTGTGGCACGGCAGCTCACCGCTGTGGCGCGAACACCGGGAACTGATTCGTCGGCCGCGCCGCAGCCTCCCGCTCCGCGCGTTCCTTCGCCATTTCGACGCGATAGCCGACCACCACGGTCCCGACCAACGCCGCCGAAATGATCCCCTCCGCGATGAAGAACGACGTGAAGTCGATGATCGACCCGATCGGCGCGCCACCCGGCACCGCGTTGCGCAGCGGCACCAACGCGAAAAGCAGTGCGCCCATCATGGATACGGCCGGGAACATCAGGCCGCGCTTACCGGACAGCACGTAATAGCAGGCGATCGCCGCGGCCAGCGACAGGCCCAGCATGAGGATCATGATGAAGATCGCGAACACCAGCGTCGGAATCGACCGGCTGGCGTGCAACCCGAGGTCGATGCCCTCGTCGGAGTCGGATTCCGGCGCCTCGCTCACCGCGAACAGGGTGTCACCGCTGGCCACGGTGGCCGCGGTGGGCAGCCGCTTGTCGCCGCTGAACACGTCGAAGGCCAGCACCGCGTCATAGGAGTCGAACGGGTAGTCGGTGAGCGTGCCCTCCACCACCACCTTCACCTCGGCAGCCGAGATCGGCTCGCCCGCTTTGATTTTGATCGGATCGGCCTTGAGCGCCGAGGTGTATAGCAGCGCGTCGGAGACGAAGTGGCCGTTCTTGTCGGCGAGCGCGCCGCGCGGAGTGGCCAGCACCTCGACCGTGGCGGTCTGGGTGGCCGGATCGATCTTGCCGACCCAGATGCCCAGATCCACCCGATCCTTGACCGCGGTATTGCCGAAGGGATGCGAGGCCTCCGCCCGGGTGCGGCCGACCCCGTAGGCGGACATCGCGAGCACCAGGCCCACGATGAGCGCCGCCGCGATCGCGACCAGCCACAGCGGGCCGCGGCGTTTCTGCTGAATTCCGTGTTGCACGCGGCGAACCTATCGGCGCGGACATCAACGAACGATCAGGAATCCATCACGGCGTCAGCGGTGCGCGCGGACATGATCGATTACTGATCGGCGCGTGATTTCGGGCGTGCTGTATTGGGTCCCATGGCTTTCCCGTACCCCACCGCGACTCCGCCCGCGGCCACCCAGCCACGCAGTCTGGGCTACTTCATCTTCCTCAGCCGCTGGCTGCAGCTGCCGCTGTACGTGGGCCTGATCGTCGCGCAGGCCGCCTACGTGTGGCAATTCCTGCGCGAGCTCTGGGAACTCGTGCACGGGCTGTTCAAGGAGGGCAATGCCGAGACCAGCATCATGCTCTCGGTACTCGGGCTGATCGACGTGGTCATGATCTCCAACCTGCTGATCATGGTGATCGTCGGCGGGTACGAGACATTCGTGTCGCGGCTGCGCATCGACGGGCATCCGGATCAGCCGGAATGGCTGGCCCAGGTGAATGCCAATGTGCTGAAGGTGAAGCTGGCCATGTCGATCGTCGGCATCTCCTCGATCCACCTGTTGAAGACGTTCATCTCCATCACCACCGACGCCAACCCCGGCGAGCACTCGGCGCGCTACCTGTGGCCGGTGATCATCCACCTCGCGTTCGTGATCTCGGCGGTGCTGCTGGCCTGGATCGACCGGATCATGCCGCATGCCGCGCACCGGGACAGCCACGGAACTACGCACGCGACGGCACCCGGCCACGGGGTGGCGCTGGCGCACGGGGCTCAGCACAACGGCGAGCAGTCGGGGTTCCGCACTCACTGAGCGGATCGATCCGCTAGGTCAGCGGGTGGTGGCGGAGGAATTCGATGGCGTCGGGGTACTGCTCGAGAGCCTTGGCGGCGGCGGCTTCCTCTGCATCGCAGAGGCGTTGGTAGCCCGCCTCGTCGGCGTCGGTGGCGTGGGTGCGCAGGGTTTGCAGGGACTCGACGGCGTCGCGATGGTCACCCAGGACGCCCTGGAGGCGTTTGGCCTTCTTGCCCAGTTCCTCGGCGGGCTTGCCGAGAACGGCGGTGGCGGCCTCGGCGGAGTAGCGAAGTCGCTTGGCGGCCTTGCGGATGTCGTGCAGGTGCTCGACGCGCTCTTCCTCGGTCAGATCGGGTTCCTGGCGGACCAGGCGGCGCAGCTCGCGGAAGTCGTGGCGCAGCACCGCGGCGAAGACATCCTCGGCGGGCTTGTCGGCCTGGGACCCGCGCAGCGGGGCGTCGCCGGTCAGGCCGTGCAGCCGGTCGAGCAGGGTCCGGTAGCGGCGGCTGTCGAAGGCGTCCACCACCGCGCGATGCGCGCCCGCGTAGAAGCGGCGCTCATCGGCCACCAGCTGGGCGCCGAAATCCTTTCGGGGAGGCGACTTCTCGCCCAGCGGCACGGTCTTCTCGTCGAACGGCGCGCCGGTGTCGCCCAGCAGCGTCGTGAATCGCTCGGCCCGCACCTCGGCGTCGCGGGCCACCCCGAGCAGCCCGGCCAGCCAGCGCAATTCGTCGGTGATCTCGCCGACCGGCTTGCGCCGCAGCAATCGGCGATAGGACCTCAGGATGCTGCGCAGGCGCCGGGTCGCCACCCGCATCTTGTGCACCGAATCCGGAAGGTCTTCGCGCACATCGGGTTCGGCCGTACACAGCCGGTCCACATCGGCGGCTACTGCGTCGACCAGGGCGGGACCGGCTGCGGTACTCATCTACATCCTGTACTTGTCCGTGGCTTCCACCAGATGGTGGGTGATGCCGGTTTCGAGAGCGGCGTGACCGGCGTCGGGCACCAGGTGCAATTCCGAACCGGGCCAGGCCTGGTGCAGATCCCAGGCGCTGGTCGCCGGGCACACCACGTCGTAGCGGCCCTGCACGATCACACCGGGAATGTGGGCGATGCGGTCGATGTCGCGCAGCAGCTGACCCTCGTCGAGGAAGCCGTGGTTGACGAAATAGTGGTTCTCGATGCGCGCGAAGGCCAGCGCGAAGCGCGGGTCGGCGGTTTCGGCGACCCGATCCGGTTGGGGCAGCAGAGAACTCGTGGCACCCTCCCAGGTCGACCACGCGACGGCCGCGTCGGTGGCAAGAGCGGCATCGGGGGAGTGCAGCAGCCGGTGATAGACCTCGACCAGATCTTGCCCGCGCTCGGCCTCCGGCACCGGCGCCAGGAACTTCTCCCACTCATCGGGGTACACGTACCCCGCGGAGCCATTGTAGTACCAATCGATTTCCTTGCGCCGCAACAGGAATATCCCGCGCAAGACCAATTCGGCCACCCGGTCGGGATGGGTCTGCGCATAGGTGAGGGCCAGCGTCGAACCCCACGAGCCGCCGAACACCAGCCAGCGCTCGACGCCCAGATGCGTTCGCAGCCTTTCGATATCGCCGACCAGATGCCAGGTGGTGTTGTGCTCGAGGCTCGCGCCGTCGGCGATGTGCGGGGTGGACTGCCCGCAACCCCGCTGATCGAACAGCACGATGCGGTACGCCTCGGGATCGAAGAACTGCCGGTGATACGGCGAGGTGCCGCCGCCCGGGCCGCCGTGCAGGAACACCGCGGGCTTGCCGTCGGGGTTGCCGCTCACCTCGTAGTAGAGGTGCTGGCCATCACCGACGTCGAGCATGCCCTGCTCGTAGGGTTCGATCGGCTGGTACAGGGTGCGCATCAGCCGGCCACCAGCCCCGCGGACAGGTTCGGGATCTCGATCGCGGACAGCGCCGCATCACGCACATCCGGGCAGGCCTGGGTGGTGACCCGGTCGGCCACGCCGCGCTCATTGGGCAGGAACAGCCCGTTCTCCGCAGCCCACTGGATCACGGTCGCGTTCAGCGAGACCTTGTCCATGGTCGGGGTCTGCACCCGCCAGTCCGAGAGCTGCGGCCGGATCAGGTCGCACAACCGCTTGGCGGCGGCATCGGAGACGGTCAGTCCCGGCCCGGCGTTCGCCGACGTGGTCGGCGCACCGCTGGTGCTCGGCTGGCCCGTCGTCGAGCTCAACCCCGAGGACGAGCCCTTAGGCTGCGCCGATCCGGTCGAGGAGTTGTCCCCGCAACCCGCGGTCAACACGACGACGGCCACGGCACCCACCAGCACCGGCGTCCGGCGCATCCAGCGACTCATTCCACGATCCATGAACTTCCCTCTGGTCGATCCAGCTCGTTGGCTACCGAGTCTGCCACCAAAACGCGATGGTGGACCGAAGAGACCGTGGGCGAATGTGCACCGATAGCCGACGGCTATCGAACGGTCGATAAGGAAACGCCCCCGCGGTTGTCCGCGGGGGCGTTCGATTCATTGCGAGCCAGGCGCACTCAGTAGCTGTGCTCCGGGCCGGGGAACACGCCCCGCCGCACCTCGTCCGCGTAAGTGGCTGCGGCCGTACGCAATTGGCCGCCCACATCCCCGAACTGCTTGACGAACTTGGCGGTCTTGCCGCCGGTGTAGCCGACCATGTCCTGCCAGACCAGCACCTGCGCATCGCATTCGGCCCCGGCGCCGATGCCGACGGTCGGGATGGTCAGCTTGCGCGTGACCTGCCCCGCCAGCTCGGCGGGCACCATCTCCATGACCACCGAGAAGGCCCCGGCCTCCTGCACCGCGATGGCGTCGGCGACCAACTGCTCGGCCCCGTCCCCGCGCCCCTGCACCCGGAACCCGCCCAGCGTATTGACGCTCTGCGGCGTGAACCCGATATGCGCCATCACCGGAATCCCGGCCGCGGTCAGCTTGTGAATGGTGTCGGCGACCCGCTCACCACCCTCCAGCTTCACCGCGTGCGCGCCACCTTCCTTCATGAACCGCACGGCAGTCGCCAGCGCCTGCTCCGGCGAGGACTCGTAACTACCGAACGGCAGATCCGCCACCACCAGCGCGTGCGGCGCACCCCGCACCACACCCCGAACCAGCGGAATCAGCTCATCGACGGTGATCGCCACCGTCGTGTCATACCCGTACACCACATTCGCGGCCGAATCCCCGACCAGCAGAACCGGAATCTCCGCCTCTTCGAACAGCCGCGCGGTCGAGTAGTCGTAAGCGGTCAACATCGACCACTTCTCACCCGCCTGCTTCATCTGCTGCAGATGCTGCACTCGCGTCTTCCGCCGAGCGGGAGTTTTCGGTGCCGCGGCCCCATACACAGACGTTTCCGCATCGGATACGGACATCATCGTCCCTTTCGTCGTTTCCTCGAGGCCCTTGACCGGGTCCCCGGGTTGCTATGACGCCCCTCAGTCTGCCATTCCCCCCGCTCACCGCGGCGATGGAATTCCTCACATCGCCGCTCGAGCGTTGCATGGGTCAGCCGACGGGACCCTTCGCCAGCTGGACCTGGGCGGACTGGGACTGGCCCGTGCCGTCGGTCCACCTGAGGGTGATGGTGTCGCCCGGGTGGTGTTGGTCCATTTGGGCGGTGAGGTCGGTGGCGGAGGTTATGCGGTGGTCGTCGAGGCCGGTGATGACGTCTCGGGCTTGGAGGCCCAGCTGGTCGGCGGGGCCGCCTTGGACTACGCCTCGGATTTGGGCGCCGCCGCCGGTGGAGGTCACCGAGACGCCGATGAAGGCGGTGTCGCCGATGTGGATTACGTCGGAGGATTTGCCGGATTGGATTTGTTTGGCGACCGCGAGGGCCTTGTTGATGGGGATGGCGAAGCCTTGGCCGCCGGTGTTGTTGAAGCGGAAGCCCTTTGAGGCCGCGGTGTCCATGCCGATTACCTGGCCGGATGAATTGACGAGGGGGCCACCGGAATCGCCGGGTTCGATGTTGGCGGCCACCTCGATGAGGCCGGTGAGTTGTTCGGAGCTGCCGGTGGCGTCGTCGCTGGCGGTGATGGAGCGGTTCAGGGCGGTGACCCGGCCGGTGGCGGCGGTGGGGGTGCCGCGGCCGCCCGCGTTGCCGACGCCGACGACGGGGTCACCGACCGCGACCTTGTCGGAATCGCCGAGGGGTGCGGTTTGGAGGCCGGAGGCGCCTACGAGTTTGATGACGGCCATGTCCTCGCTGCGGTCGAAGCCGAGGACGGTGGCGTCGTAGGTCTGGCCGTTGCCCAGATCGGTGACCGAGATAGCGGTCGCGCCCTCGACCACGTGGTTGTTGGTGAGGATGACGCCGTCGGAGGTCAGCACGATGCCGGTGCCCGCGCCCTCGCCGTTCTGCAGCCCGAGTTCGGTGTTGACGTCCACGATGCCGGGCACCACCGCCTGCGCGGCGGCGTCGAGATCGGCTGGGGGAGTGGTGAAGTCGATGGGCTGGCTCTGTGTCACCTGCCCGGGCGTCTCCGCCACCGGACTGCCCGGCACCAGCGTGTTCGGCCCGCAGGCCACCAGCCCCAGGGTGGCGGCGAGCGCCACCGCGGCGGCGGCCGCGGCCCGGATGGTGCGCGAGCGCATCGAGCCGGATCCCGCTCCAGCGCGGTTCGGCGACTGTGGTTGCACGTTCATGACGCCCCTCATCGGTCGATCCCCCGGTTCTTCCCCATTAAGCATGCGGTTTCTGAGAGCGGCCTGGGGACTTACCGTGTGAACCCCACGTACCCGGTGCCCGCGGCTCCGAACCTTTACCGTCCCCGTTCCGTGCCCCGCGTGACGTTGCGCACAGGCGCGAGGACCGCGATGTAAACGGAGATGTATATGAGCGCCGGAAGGGGTGCGTGGGTGTTTTCGGTGGGATGGCACGATCAACGCATGGCGTTGATGCGAACCGGCCGGGTCGTGCTTCTGGCAACGGCGATGGCGATGACCGCGGCTGCGTGCACCAGCGTGGTGGACGGCAACCCCACTCCGGCGGCACCGGCCGGTATGGAGTCCTTTTACAACCAGACCGTGAATTGGGGCAGCTGCACCGATTACGTCGAGGGCGATGACGAGCTGCCCAAGGGCACCGAGTGCGCGCGGGTGACGGTGCCGGTGGATTACGCCAATCCCGGTGGGGCGACGGCGAAGATCGCGATCTCGCGGATCAAGGCCAGCGGCAACAAGATCGGTTCGCTGCTGCTCAACCCGGGCGGGCCGGGCGTCACCGGACTCAACATGGTCAGTATCGGCGACGGCACCAAGATCGCCGACCGCTTCGACCGCATCGGCTTCGACCCGCGCGGCGTCGGCGCGTCGCAGCCCGCCATCAAGTGCATGACCGCCGCCGAGGACGACGCCCAGCGCGCCGAACCCAACAAGGACAACTCGCCCGCCGGCATCGCGGCCCTCGAGGCCGAGAACAAGGACTTCGCCAACAAGTGCGTCGAGCGCACCGGCAAGGAGTTCCTCGCCCACGTCGGCACCCGCGAGGTCGTGCAGGACATGGACGTCATCCGTGCCGCCCTGGGCGATTCGAAGCTGACCTACCTCGGCTACTCCTACGGCACCCGCCTCGGCTACGCCTACGCCGAGAAGTTCCCCGACCACGTGCGCGCGCTCGTGCTCGACGGCGCGCTCAAGCCGGACCAGGATCCGCTCAAGGAATCCCTGGCCCAGGCGGCCAGCTTCCAGAAGGCCTTCGACAACTACGCCTCCGACTGCGCGGCCAAGGAGAAGACCAACTGCCCGCTCGGTGACGATCCGGCGCAGGCCACCAAGAAGTTCCGCGCCCTGGTCGATCCGCTGTGGGACAAGCCGGTGCCCACCCAGGACCCGCGCGGCCTGCACTACGGCGACGCCATCACCGGCGTGCAGCAGACCCTCTACTCGGTCCGCCTGTGGAACGCCCTCACCAAGGGTCTGCGTGAACTCGCCCAGGGCAGCGGCGACACCCTGCTCGCCCTCGCCGACATGTACGACGGCCGCCACGACGACGGCTCCTACGACAACAGCTCCGACGCCTTCAACGCGATTCGCTGCGTGGACGATCCGCCGATCACCGACCGCGCCGTGGCCGCCAAGCAGGACGCCGACTACCGCCGCGCCGCCCCCTTCCTCGACGACGGCCACTCCAGCGACGCCGCGCCGCTGGAACTGTGCGCTTTCTGGCCGGTGCCGAACACCAGCGCGCCCCACAAGCTTTCGATCCAGGGTTTGCCCAAGACCGTGGTGATCTCCACGACCAACGATCCGGCCACCCCGTATCAGGCCGGTGTCGACCTGGCCGAGCAGCTCGGCGCGAGCCTGATCACCTTCAAGGGCACCCAGCACACCGTCTCCTTGCAGGGCAAATCCTGCGTGGACGACCCGGTCGTCTCCTATCTCATCGACCTGAAGGAGCCCGCCGCCGGTCTCACATGTTGAGCTCGCGAGGACTCGGCGCGCCTGCTGACGTTCATGTAACACGGATTTAACTCCCGGCCCCTACAGTCGCGGTCATGGACCGTCAGAAGGAATTCGTCCTCCGGACGCTCGAAGAGCGGGATATCCGCTTCGTGCGACTCTGGTTCACCGATGTCCTGGGTTATCTCAAGTCGGTGGCTATCGCGCCCGCCGAGTTGGAGGGCGCCTTCGAGGAAGGCATCGGCTTCGACGGTTCGGCCATCGAGGGATTCGCCCGGGTTTCCGAGGCGGATATGGTGGCCAAGCCGGACCCCTCCACCTTCCAGGTGCTGCCGTGGTCCACGTCGAAGGGGCATCAGCACTCGGCTCGCATGTTCTGCGATATCGCCATGCCGGACGGTTCGCCGTCCTGGGCGGATCCGCGGCACGTGCTGCGGCGGCAGCTGAACAAGGCCGCCGACCTGGGCTTCAGCTGCTACGTGCACCCGGAGATCGAGTTCTTCCTGCTGAAGCCGGGCCCGCACGACGGCTCGCAGCCGGTCCCGGCCGACAATGGCGGCTTCTTCGACCAGGCCGTGCACGACGAGGCGCCGAACTTCCGCCGGCATGCCATCGATTCGCTGGAATCGATGGGCATCTCCGTGGAGTTCAGCCACCACGAGGGCGCGCCGGGCCAGCAGGAGATCGACCTGCGCTACGCGGACGCGCTGTCCATGGCCGACAACGTCATGACCTTCCGCTACCTGATCAAGGAAGTCGCGATCGACGAGGGTGTGCGGGCGTCGTTCATGCCCAAGCCGTTCGCCGACCACCCGGGCTCGGCCATGCACACCCACATGTCGCTGTTCGAGGGTGAGCAGAACGCCTTCGCCGACCCGGACGATCCGATCAACCTGTCGGAGACCGCGCGGGCGTTCATCGCGGGCATCCTCGAGCACGCGCACGAGATCTCCGCGGTCACCAACCAGTGGGTGAACTCCTACAAGCGCCTGGTGCACGGTGGCGAGGCCCCGACGGCCGCGTCGTGGGGCCGTTCGAATCGTTCTGCGCTGGTGCGTGTTCCGATGTACACGCCTAACAAGGCGGCCTCGCGTCGCGTCGAGATCCGCAGCCCTGACAGCGCATGCAACCCGTATCTCGCGTTCGCGGTGCTGCTCGCGGCCGGTCTGCGCGGCATCGAGAAGGGCTACACGCTGCCGCCGGAGGCCGAGGACGATGTGTGGTCGCTGACCACCGCCGAGCGTCGCGCCATGGGCTTCCGGGAGCTGCCCGCGTCGCTGGACGAGGCGCTGAAGAACATGGAGAAGTCCGAACTGGTCGCCGAGACCCTCGGCGAGCACGTCTTCGACTTCTTCCTGCGCAACAAGCGCCGGGAGTGGGCGGGGTACCGGAACCAGGTGACCCCCTACGAGCTCAAGGAATACCTCGGGCTGTAACCGCCGGAGCAATCCCGCGCTGCAACGCGAATCGGGCCGCGATCACGATGCTGATCGCGGCCCGACGCGTTTCCATCGCATGTGGGCGGGGTCGCGATGTGGAGGCGGAATGGACACGGTGTCTCGTTTGGGAGGGATGGGCGGCATGTCGTGTTGTGGTGACATGTAATTTGAAGGAATGGTTCGGCCACCGACTGCTCGTTCCGCTGTGCCCGGTGTTGGACGGCTCGGATTGCTCGAGCCGTCCGCGGCCGACTCTCTGCGAGAGTTGGCCTGGGACAACGTGGACAGTGTCCCGCTGCTGTGGGCGCTGTCCCGGTCGCCCGACGCCGATCTGGCGCTGCTGACGCTCATCCGATTGCGCGAGCAGCTCGGGAGCGACTGGGCGGCACTGGATTACGAGCTGCGGCGGAACACCTCGCTGCGCGGGCGGCTGTTCGCGCTGATCGGGTCGTCGAGCGCGTTCGCCGATCACCTGGTGGCCGATCCGCCGGCGTGGCAGTTGCTGAAGCGGCCGACACTGCCGGGGCGCGACGAGCTGCTGGCGGATCTGCTGGACTCGGTGAAGGCCGAGGCCGAGGTGGGGACGAACGCCGGGCCCATGATGTTCCGGGCGCAGGTGGCGGGGCCGGAGGCGATCGCCTTGCTGCGCAAGCGGTATCGCGATCAGCTCATGCTGCTGGCCGCCATCGACCTGGCCGCCACCGTCGAGAACGAACCCGTGCTGCCGTATCAGCAGGTCGGGCAGCATCTCACCGACTTGGCCGACAGCGCGCTCACCGCGGCGCTGTCGGTGGCCGTGGCCCGGGTGTGCCCGGACCGCGAGGTACCGGTGCGCCTCGCCGTCATCGCCATGGGCAAATGCGGTGCGCGGGAACTCAATTACGTCTCCGACGTGGACGTCATCTTCGTCGCCGAACCCGCCGACACCACCGCCACCCGGCTGGCCGCCGAGATGATGAGCGTGGGCAGCGCGGCCTTCTTCGAGATCGACGCGGCGCTGCGGCCCGAGGGCAAGGCCGGGGCGCTGGTGCGCACCCTGGACTCGCATATCGCCTACTACAAGCGGTGGGCGCGGACCTGGGAATTCCAGGCGCTGCTCAAGATGCGGCCCGCCACCGGGGATCTGGAGTTGGGCGCGCAGTATCAACAGGCTTTGATGCCCATGGTGTGGGCGGCCTCCGAACGGCCCGACTTCGTTGCCGACGTGCAGGCCATGCGGCGGCGCGTGGAGGATCTGGTGCCCGCCGATCTGCGCGAACGCGAGCTGAAGCTGGGGCACGGGAGTCTGCGCGATGTCGAATTCGCGGTGCAGCTGCTGCAATTGGTGCACGGCAAGGCCGATGAATCGCTGCATGTGCAGGGGACCGTCGAGGCGCTGACCGCGCTGGCCGCGGGCGGGTACGTCGGGCGCGACGACGCCGCCAACCTCACCGCCTCCTACGAATTCCTGCGCCTGCTCGAACACCGCTTGCAGCTGCAGAAACTCAAGCGCACCCACACCCTGCCCGCCGCCGAGGACGAGGAGGGCATGCGGTGGCTGGCGCGCGCCGCGCACATGCGGCCCGATGGGCGGCAGGACGCGGTCGGGGTGCTGACCAGCGAGATCAAGCGCAATGCCATGCGGGTGCGGCGCTTGCACGCCAAGCTGTTCTATCGGCCGCTGCTGGAATCGGTGGCGCGGCTCGACGCCGACAATCTGCGGCTCAGCCCCGAGGCGGCCGTGCGACAGCTGGCCGCGCTGGGGTACGTGGCTCCGGAGAACGCGCTCGGGCATCTGAAGGCGCTGACCGGGGAGGTCGGGCGCAAGGGGCGGATCCAGGCGCTGCTGCTGCCGACGCTGCTCGAATGGCTCGGCGAGACACCGAATCCCGATGCGGGACTGCTCGCCTACCGGCGGGTGTCGGAGGGGCTGGACAACGAGATCTGGTTCCTGCGCGAACTGCGCGACGAAGGGGCCATCGCACAGCGGCTCATGATCGTGCTGGGTTCCTCGGCGTACCTGCCGGACCTGCTGATCAACGCGCCCGAGACCATCCGCATGTACGCCGACGGGCCGGACGGGCCGCTGCTGCTGGCCACCCAGCCGTCGGATGTGGCGCGCGGAATCCTGTCCGGCGCAGGGCGTTACGACGATCCCAAGCGGGCCGTCGCCACCGCGCGCTCGCTGCGCCGCCACGAACTCGCACGCGTGGCCTCGGCCGATGTGCTCGGCATGCTCGATGTCCCGCAGGTGTGCGAGGCGCTGTCCTCGGTGTGGATCGCGACGCTGGAAGCCTCGCTGCAGGCCGTGATCCGGGCCAGCGAGGCCGAGCTCGGCAAGCCCGCGCCCGCCGACTTCGCCGTCATCGGCATGGGACGGCTCGGCGGCATGGAACTCGGGTACGGCTCCGACGCCGACGTGCTGTTCGTGTGCGACCCGCGGCCCGGCGAAGACGAGACCGTCGCGGTGAAATGGGCCATCGGCATCGCCGAACAGGTCCAGCGCCTGCTCGGCGCGCCCAGCACCGACCCGCCACTCCAGGTCGACGCCGGCCTGCGCCCCGAGGGCCGCAACGGCGCACTGGTCCGCACCCTCGCCGCGTACTCCGCCTACTACGAGCAGTGGGCGCAGCCCTGGGAAGTCCAGGCCCTGCTGCGCGCCCACCAGGTAGCCGGTGACCGCGACCTCGGAATCCGCTTCCTGCGCACCGTGGATCCCATCCGCTACCCCGAGGGCGGCATGTCTCCCGAGGGCGTCCGCGAGATCCGCCGCATCAAGGCCCGCGTCGACTCCGAACGCCTCCCACGCGGCGCCAACCCGGCCACCCACACCAAACTCGGCCGCGGCGGCCTCGCCGACATCGAATGGACCGTCCAGCTCCTGCAACTCCAGCACGCCCACGAAGTGCCGGATCTCCACAACACCTCCACCCTGGAGTCCCTGGACGCCATCGAACGCGCCGAACTGATCGACGCCGCCGACGCCGCCCTACTCCGCGACGCCTGGCTCACCGCCACCAAGGCCCGCAACGCCCTCGTCCTGGTCCGAGGCAAACCCGCCGACCAACTCCCCGGCCCCGGCACCCTCCTCTCCGCCATAGCCCGAGTAGCGGGCTGGCCCACCGACGACGGCAGCGAATTCCTCGACCACTACATGCGAGTAACCCGCCGCGCAAAAACGGTGGTAGAGCGAGTCTTCGGCGGCGAGTAGCGCACCGCGCCAAGTGGTCACCGCGGAGTGTTCGGGACGCCCCGCCCGCTGGGCCAGGTGGAGGCCGCCCGGACGCTCCGGCGCGAGTGGGTTGTCGGAGGTGCCGGGACGGCTGGAGTCGGGCTGTGTCCGTGTGCTGGCAGGGGTGGCAGAGTGCGAGCCGCGCGTTGCCGCCGCGGTCAGGTCAGGTCCTCCTCTGGCATAGCCAGATCGTTTCGGGCTGCGGGGAATTCGGCGCCTAGGGTCTGCGGGACGTGGGGCAAGGGATTGCCGAGGAGTTCGTCCTCGCGGTTGCGGATAAGGTAGGCGGGGCAGCGGTGGGCTGAGTCGGGGTCGGCGCCTGCGCGGGTGC
>NZ_BAAFGR010000167.1:0-16106 GCF_041154655.1 Nocardia sp. JMUB6875 | reverse complement strand
GCCCAGATCTCCGCCACCATCCCGCCACACGACCGGGGTTGACCTTGCCCCTGGGGGCAGCGTTTAGATTCGGCGGTATGCGGATTGGGGAAGTTGCTCGGCTGGCGGAGGTGAGTCCGAAGGCTATTCGGCGGTATGAGGCGCTGGGGTTGGTGGAGCCGACTCGGCAGGCCAATGGGTATCGGGAGTATGACGACGAGACCGTGCGGCTGGTTCGGGAGATTCGGGTGTTGAATCGGCTCGGGATTCCGGTAGAGGAGACGCGGCCGTTTCTGGAATGCCTGGTGGCGGGTGGGGAGCATGGGGATGACTGTCCGGAGTCGCTGGTCGAGTATCACCGGGCCATCGAGGATTTGAATGCGCAGATCGAGGTGCTGACGGCGCGGCGGGATGGGCTGGTGCGGCGTTTGCGGGAGGCCGCGTATCGGCGGAGTGGTGTGACGCCGCCGGAGCAGGTTCAGGATCTGACGACTTTGCCTGCGGGGCTGCCGGTTCCGGTCGATGATGGTGCGGCCGACCATCTGGTCGGGCTCCGGTCGCCCACGGTGCGACTCGAGGACACCGACGGCAGCCTCATCGATCTTGCTGAGCTGGGTCGCGGCCGCACCGCCATCTACCTCTATCCGCTGACCGGTCGTCCCGACGCCGACATTCCCGCGGGCTGGAGTGAGATTCCGGGTGCGCGCGGCTGCACCACCCAGGCGTGCGGCTTCCGTGACCATCATGCGGAGCTGCTGGCCGCCGGGATCGAGCGCGTCTTCGGAATGTCGAGCCAGACGTCCGAGTACCAGCGGGAAGTCGTCTCTCGCCTGCACCTGCCCTTCGCGATGCTGTCCGATCCCGACTTCCTGCTGGCCGACGAATTATCGCTTCCCACCTTCGAATTCGAGGGCGTGCGGCTGTACAAGCGGCTGACCCTCATCATCCGGGACGGCGTGATCGAGCACGTCTTCTACCCGATCTTCCCGCCGGACCAGCACGCGGCGGAACTGCTGCGCTGGCTACACGAAAAGGCTGAATCCCGATGACCGATATCGCTTCCGTCTCCGACGACACCTTCGAGGCCCAGGTCCTGGGGCACCAGGGCTCCGTCCTGGTCGACTTCTGGGCCGAGTGGTGCCCGCCGTGCCGCATGATCAATCCGGTGCTCGCCGAGATCGCCGCCGAGCGGTCGGACAGCTTGACCATCTACAAGCTCAATTCCGACGAAAACCCCGGTGCGGTGCGGGAATACAAGGTCATGTCCCAGCCGACGCTGCTGCTCTTCCATGATGGCCGCCTGGTCCGAACCCTCGTCGGCGCGCGCTCGAAGAAGAGGCTCCTGTCCGAGCTCGACGCCGCGCTGGCCGAGGCCGCGGTGCGTTAGGCCTCGACGCCACCGAGGTCAATTCGCCTGTGCGAGATACTGTTCGAGGCCGTCGAGAACCGATTGCCAGGTCTTCTCGGACTCCGTGATCTCGCCCTCGCTCTTGTTGTTGCCCTGCCGGATGGTCAGCTCGGTCCCGCCGGGCGCGGGCTCCAGCGCCCAGGTGACGGTGTGGTAGTTCTCGGGGGTGTCGGGCAGGCCGGTGAGCGGGCTGTAATGGCTCACCCGCAACCGTTTCGCGGGTTCGAACGCCAGGACCTCGCCGCGATCCTCGTATTGTTTGCCCTGCCATTCACCGCGCCACACGATGCTCTCGCCCACCTGCCAATCGGTCACCACTTCGGTGCCGAAGAAGTATTGAGTGATCTCGGCGGGATCGGTGAGCGCCCGCCAAACGCGTTCGGGTGGGTGCGGGAGGGTGGTCGTCGCAACCGCGTCGGCAAATTCCGTCATGATGGTCCACCTCTCTCATCGATGTTGATTCCACGCTAGGCCGACCCGGCGACCTGCGATTGGATAAACACGACAGCCGGCGACGCGTGCTGGGGGTCTACCCCCACCCGGATTTCGGGGTGTTTGCCGGATCCGCCGCGCTGGTCGGTGAAACTAGCGTTCAGGCAATGAGTTCGACTTCACGAAGGCGTCTCGCCATTGCCCTCCCGGTTGCCGCGGTGCTGGCCGCATGTGCCGTTGCCGCCGTCGTCGAGAGCGACGATTCGTCACCCCGAGGACAGCTGAGCCAGGATGTCGAGGCGATTCACGCGCTCGGGATCAGCGGGGTGCAGGCCCGGGCGATCGCGGCCGACGGCGGCGAGACGGTCGCCACCAGCGGCGTCTCCGACGTGAACACCGGTGCCCCGGTCCCGGCCGACGGTTATTTCCGCATGGCCAGCACCTCCAAGACGCTGGTCGCCACCGTGATCCTGCAACTCGAGGCCGAGGGCAAACTCGGGCTGGACGACACGGTGGAGCGTTGGCTGCCCGGTGTCGTGCAGGGCAATGGCAACGACGGCGGCCGGATCAGCCTCCGGCAATTGCTGCAGCACACCAGCGGAATCCACGACGACCTGCCCGGATACACCACCGCGGACGAGTACTACCAGCAGCGCCACGACTTCTACACCTCCGAGCAGCTGGTCTCGCGCGCCATGGCCCACGCGCTGGACTTCGCGCCCGGCGAGGGCTGGGCGTACGCCAACACCAACTACATCTTGCTCGGCATGATCACGCAGAAGGTCACCGGTCGGCCGATCCACCAGGAGATCGAGGACCGCATCGTGAAGCCCCTCGCCCTCGACGGAACCCGTTGGCTCGGAACGGCATCCACCCTTCCGGACCCGCACGCCAAGGCCTACCAACTCTTCAGCGCCGATTCCCGGGTCGACGTCACCGAGCAGATCCCGGTCGATCCCGAAGACCTGTCCTGGGTCACCACCACCCGCGACGAGAACACCTTCTTCCGCGCACTGCTCGGAGGCCGCCTGCTGCCCGCCCGCCAACTGGATGCGATGAAACAGACCGTTCCCGTGAGCGCGGAGCTCGAGCAGATGTGGCCGGGCGGCCGCTACGGACTCGGCCTGGCGCAGCGCCCGCTGTCCTGCGGCGGCACCTATTGGAGTCACGAGGGCGGCGACGCCGGGTACATCACCCTCAACGGTGTCACCGAGGATGGCACGCGCAGCGTCGTCGTCTCGATGTCCGAGGCCCTGGGCGATACCCCCGAACACATTCTGGCTCAAGAGAAGACGGCCGGCGCACTGATCGATCACGCCCTGTGCTGACAGACCTTCCGGGCATTGCCCAGGGTGCGACCGATCAAGCGAGCCCGCGCAAGGCGTGGAGTTCGGCCGCTCCCTCGAGCAGGGCGAGTGCGCGCGATTCGATACTCGCGTCGCGGACTTCGAGGCGGGTCAGCACGTCACTCCACCGTCGGGTGTCCCGGAATTCGGTCATGAGAATGCGCAGGGCGGGAATGCCGTACCCGGCGCGCCGGAGCTGATGGACGATGCGGGCGTCGCGGACGTCGGATGGCGTGTAGGTGCGCGCGTCGCGGGTCGGCGTGCGGCCGGGGCACACCAATCCCGCTGTGTCCCAATGCCGCAGCGTCGAGGTGCGCAGGCCGAGGGCATCGGCCAGCTCGGCGATGGTCATGGCATCGGAACCGCGGACATCGGCGATCGGCTCCTCGCTGATGTGCCGCACCGCGGCCCGCGTGGCGGCGAGGTCGCGACGTTCGGTGGCGAGACCGGCATGCACCGAATCGAGCAGCTCGAGCATGGTCGCGGGGGAGTCGCCATGCGCCGCACGCACTATGGTCTTGGCCTCGACGGGTCCCGCTCCGGCCGCGAGAGCGCGATAGGCCCGAGCCGACACCACATGGATGCCGTCGTACACCCGGTATCCGCTCGGCGTGCGCTTCGCGGGCGGCAGCACCCCGTCGCGTTCCAGATTGCGAATCTGCTGCACCGAGTACCCGGACAGCCGCGCCACCTCCGCGGTACGCAGAACCGTCGAGTTGCGACTTCGGCCCACCCGACCTCCGGTTTCTCCGCACAAGTCTCCACAAGCACTTCAAGTTCACGATAGAACTCATGGATATCGACGAGATCACCGAGTTCATCGAGAACCTGGGCGGAGTCCTGACCCTCGCCCCCGGACCGGGCAGCGGCTTCCCGGAGATCGCCTGGGGTGACAAGTTCTTCTACTACGCCCCCGACGGCCAGGTTCCCACCCGAACCCAACCCTTCGCCACCATCGTGACCAAGGACTACCCCGACGACACAGCCTCGGACCTGAACCGCCCCGGCGTCTTCCGCCTGAACATCAGCGCGGGCAAGGCAGCGTTCATCGACACCCTCGGCCACACCCCACGCGACACCGCCGAGCACCCCGCGGACGCCAGCCGAACCGACACCTGGATCGCACACCCCGTCTACTCGAGCGCCGCCTGGTTATCGGTCGTGAATCCCTCGACTAACACCGAAACCGCCGTCGAGAGACTCCTGTCCCTCGCACACGAGCGTGCCCGTGCCGCCTACAACCGGTCCAATTCCTTCTGAACGGTCGCGAACCACGCTTGCGTGCCGACCAATCCGGCCTCGATGTCCTTGCGAGCGCCATTGAAGCCGTACAGGTTTCCCGCCAAAAGGGTCAGTACCGACCCTTCGTTCTCCTCGAGCTCCTCCAGCATCGCGGTGTCGCCCAGCAGGTACGCGACAGCGGCGAGGTCACCGTTCGACCATTCGGACCGATACGCGTCCCACCCGTGCTGGCGGACCTCGAGGGCCCGGCCGACCAGCTCCGCGCGCAGGGCGTCACGATCGGCATCGGTGGGCCGCCGCGTCTTCAGGTGATCCCAGCTGATCGGTTCCTCGGACACCTCGGATTCCGTCCTTCCGCATTGACCCCTCGCGACCGCATGACCTCCCCAGGCTAGTCGGCTAGAGACACGGAAACGCGGCCGGTGCGGCTTCGAGAAGCCACACCGACCGCGTCCGATCGGATCCGCGTGCGCGGATCAGGTGCGGGTCAGGGCTTGGGCGCGCAGTTGGCGGGCGGCACGAAGCCCTGGTTCGCCACATTGTCGCCGAGCAGGACCGTCTCCTTGGCGAAGACGGGAGTCTGACCGGGGGCCGTGATCTTGATGGTGAAGGATTCGGTCTTCTCCGTCGCGGTCGCGGTGCACAGCGCGGTCCAGGCGATCTTCTGCCCGTTGTCGATGATCGAGGCTCCGACGTAGCCCTTCTTGGGCTCGGTGCTGGTCACCAGCTCGATCTTCGGGGTGACCCCGGCCGGGGCGTCGACCAGTTCGGCGATGGGGGTCTCGGCGCGGCCGGCGGTGTTCACCGAGGCGCGGTCCTCCTTGGCGACCATCTTCGCGGCCTGTCCGGTACCCGCGGTGGTGGTCACCAGCGTGTTGGACTGCGAGTTGGTGTCGAACGCACCGTTCGGCGCGAAGCCCTTCACGACCGCCTGGCTGGCGATATTGGTCTTGTCGGGGGTCTGGGTGGCGACCATGACGGTCATGGTGGCGGACCCGCTCTTGGTCTTGGTGACCTCACCCAGATTGAACACGACCTTGTTGCCCTGGCGAGTGCCGCCGGTCTGATAGACCGTGCTGTCCGGAATCGTCACCTCGGCAACGATATTGCTGAACGCGTCGTTCCCGGCGGTGCTCACCGTCAGCGTGCACGCCACCTCGTCGCCGGGGAAGAGCTTGCCCGGGGTCTGCACATCACGGCACTCGTACTTGGTCGTCGGTCCCGCGACGGCATAGGCCGGAGCGGCCGCGATCTGCAGCGCGCCGGCGCCGAGTGCGAACGCCGACGCGACCATTACGGCACGTTTCACCACGGGCTTGGGGGCACTGGTCATGGTCTTCTCACCTTCCTGGTGGCTAGTTCCTGCACCGAGGATCGGCGGATCGACTCTGCATTCACCAATGAACGACTAACGGCCAGTTTTGGTACGTCCGTACTACCGTGCCCAGTTTTTCGTGAGATTCGTTGATATTGCGTAGCGTTGGCTGCGACCAAACGTAAACGTATTGTTGGCGAGGTCGAAACGGGGGAGCGGGAATCCTAACCGCCGATAACGTTCACTTATCGGGGGTCAGAACAGGATCGATTGATTTGCGTCCCTTAGGGTTTCGTTTCGTGTTGTTCCGTTGGATTTGACGAAACCAACGCTACGATTCCCTCGTGTCGAGCATCTGCAACTACCCGGGCTGCACCAAACCGATCACTCGCGCCGGAGGGCCGGGACGGCCGTCGGAATACTGTGAGCACCCCGACCACACCCGGTGGCGGGCGTGGCGGGAACGACAGCGGCGGCAACAGGCGGAGGGCGAGACCCCGGGCGCGAACGTCACTGTGACGCAACAGGGTCCGGCGACGGTGGCCCGGCTTCGCGCGGATGAACTGCTCGGACAGTTCCGGACACTGGCCGATCAGCTGGGCACGACGCTGACCGCAGCGGTGGCCGAATTGTCCACCCTCGCCGATCCCGCCGTGGCGGAGGCGCAGGTCCAAGCTGTACAGGCGGATGCGGCCCGGCGGATCGCCGAGGCGGAGATGGCCACGGTGGCCGCCGAGCAGAAGCGGCGGGAGGCCGAGGAGGAAAGGGCGGCAGCCGAATCGGCGGCCGAGGATGCGGCGCTGGCGGCGGAAGCGGCCGAGGCGCGGATCAATGAGGCGATTGCCGCCCGCGATGACGCGCTGAAGGAGGTCGAGCGGGTCACCAAGCAGGCGGCCGATGATGTGTTCGCCGCGCGCGCCGAGGCGGAGGCCGAAATCCGCACCATCCGAAGGGAAGCCGCCGAGGACGTCGAGCGGGCCAGGCAGCAGGCGAACGAGGATATCGAGCTGGCGCGTTCCAAGGCGGCCGCCGAGATCGAGCAGGTCCGTCGCGACAGCGGCCAGCGCATCACCGCCGCCGGCGCGGAGCGTGACCTCGCCGTCCAGCGCGCCGCCGATGCCGAGCGCGCCATCGAACGCGCCGAAGCCGCGGTGACCGAACGCAATCAGGTCGTCGCCGAAACCAAGGACGAGCTCAAGCAGGCACGCGGCGCACTGGACCGGGCGCGCACCGAACTCGCCGAGATGCGCCGCCAGGCCGCCGAGGATCTGGCCGCGATCCGTAAGGAATCGGCCGCCGCCGTGGAGAAGGCCCGCCAGGAGGCCGCCGAACGCCTTGCCGCCCTGGACGATGCACGCACCCAGACCCTGGCCCGCGCCGAACGCGCGGAAAAGCAGCTCGACGCCCTGCTCGCCCAGCGTGCACGCGTCACCGAGAAGAGCTGACACTCGCACCCGACTCGATCGATAAATGAATCATCGCTATCGATAAATCCCCCACAGAACTAGGGGCACCGAGTGCGATGGCTTCCGCCAACCCGGGCCCATAGGGTCGATCCGGGGGTGTCGATACCCCTTGGTTCGTAACGGCCGGTTCGATGTGCGGACCGGTGAAAGTTGTTCTGGTGCAGCGGATGAGTCGGGGCTGGGGCTGCGCCCTCAGGAGGATTTGATGTCCGCTTTGGCGGGGTGGAACGGTCGGTCGCGCGTGCGGATGGTGACGCGTATCGCGGTGCTCGCGGTGACACCGGTGGTGGCATTGGTCGCGGGTTGCTCGAGCGATTCGGGGAAGTCGGGGTGCCGGTAAGGATCGTGTCACCAGCCGCAAAGGTGGGGCGACCACCGAAGGTTCGCCGGTAAGGATCGTGTTACCTGCCGCAAACCGCCTGTGGCGGTGGTGGTCTCGGTGTAGTTTGCGCGTCTGTGGCGCGTGAGCTGGACCCCGACGAACTGATCGACCATTGGACGCTTGTCGGGGACGAGCCCGAGCTGATCGGTGGCAAGCGCGGTACTACTCGGCTGGGGTTCGCGATCTTGCTGCGGTTCTATACTGAACGGGGGCGGTTTCCGCGCGGGCGGGCCGAGATCGCGGACGAGGCAATCGATTATGTGGCCCGCCAGGTGGGGGTTGAGCGGACCGAGATCGCGTTCTACGAGTGGTCGGGCCGCACGATCGAGTATCACCGCGCTCAGATCCGCAAGGCACTCGGGTTCCGGGAATGCACCGTCGCCGACGCCGACGAGCTCACGTGGTGGCTGGTCGATCATGTGACCCAGATCGAACGCGGCGGCGAACGGGTCCGTGAGCATCTGCTGGCCGAATGCCGCCGCCGGAAGCTGGAGCCGCCCACCGCCGGCCGGATCGACCGCATCGTCCGCTCGGCGTTGAGCCGGGGCGAGGACGTCTTGTTCGACCGGGTGCTGTCCCGGTTGTCGACTCCTGTCGTGGCGAAGCTGGTGGCGCTGCTCGCTCCTGTCGCCGCGGAGACCGGTGAGCTGGAGGACGGCACCGCGGTGCTGGCGTCGATCCGCTCGGACCCGGGCAACGTCAGCCTGAACACGATGCTCACCGAGATCGCCAAGCTGGAAGCCGTCCGGGCCATCGGGGTGCCGGGCGAGGTGTTCGCCGATATCGCGCCGAAGATCGTGACCGGGTGGCGCGGCCGTGCGGCCGTGGAATCGCCCTCGCATCTGCGGGACCATCCGCTGCGTGTGCAGCTGACGCTGCTGGCGGCGTTGTTGCACTGCCGGTGCCGGGAGATCACCGACACGCTGGTAGAGCTGTTGAACTCGACCGTGCATCGGATCAACGCTCGCGCCGAAGTGCGGGTCACCAACGAGCTGATCAAGGAATTCAAGCGGGTCACCGGCAAGGAGAACCTGCTGTTCCGCGTCGCGGAGGCGACCGTCGACGCCGGGGACTCGCTGGTCCGCGACACCGTGTACCCGGTGGCGTCGCAATCCACGCTGCGAGACCTGGTGGCGGAGTTCAAATCGTCGGGACCGACCTATCAGCGCACCGTCAAGGCCACCCTGCGGTCCTCCTACACCAACCACTACCGGGCCGGGCTGATCAAACTGCTGTCCGTGCTGGAGTTCCGCAGCAACAACACCACGCACCGCCCGGTACTCGACGCCCTCGCGCTGATCTCCCAATATGCGGGCGCGAACCTGCGCTACTACCCCTGCGACGAAGTTGTTCCGGCGCACCGCGGAATGAGCGGGGACTGGGGCGAGTTGGTGCACCAGAACGACCAACACGGCGAACGGCGGGTGGTGCGGATGGTGTACGAGATTTGCACCTTCCAGGCGCTGCGGGATCAGTTGCGGTGCAAGGAGATCTGGGTCGTCGGCGCGGATCGCTGGCGCAACCCGGCCGAAGACCTGCCGGGCGACTTCGAGGAACGCCGCACCGAGCACTACGGAGCTCTGCGCAAGCCCCTGGACCCGACCGAGTTCATCGAGGCGATGGCCGAGGAGATGCGCACCGAGCTCGACGCCCTGCACGCCGCCCTGCCGGACTGTCCCTGGTTGGAGATCAAGGAACGCCGCCAAGGCGCGATCAAGCTGTCCCCATTGCCGCCGGTGGCCGAACCCCGCAACCTGCGCAAGCTCAAAGCCCAGGTGCAGACCCGATGGGGTGTGGTGCCGTTGATCGACATCCTCAAGGAAGCGATCCTGCGGACCGGCTGTCTGCGGCCGGTGACTTCCGTCGCCGATCGGGGAAATCTGCCCGAAGACGTTCTGGCGGAACGGCTTCTATTGTCGATCTATGCCTACGGCACCAACACCGGCATCAAGGCGGTGGCCGGCGGCACCGACCGTCACAGCGAGGACGACATCCGCTACGCGCGGCGCCGGTATCTGAACGCCGAGGCGGCCCGGCGGATCGCGATCGAAATCGCCAACGCCACCTTCACCGCGCGGCGCACCGCGATCTGGGGCGAATCGTCCACCGCCATCGCGTCGGATTCCACGCATTTCGGGGCGTTCGATCAGAACATCTTCACCGAATACCACTCCCGCTACGGCCGCCGTGGCGTGCTCATCTACTGGTCGGTGGAGAAGGGCTCGGTGGTCATCCACTCCCAGCTGCTCAACTGCTCCGCCTCGGAGGTACACGCCATGGTCGACGGCGCGATCCACCACGGTACCGGGATGGCTGTAGAAGCGAATTATGTTGACAGCCATGGCCAGTCGGAAATCGGGTTCGGGGTCACGAAGCTGTTGGGATTCGATCTGCTGCCGCGGATCAAGCGCATCAACAAGGTCAAGCTGTATCGGCCCGTCGCCGGGGAACCGGACCTGTGGCAGGGGCTGAAACCGGCCATGACCAGGCCCATCAACTGGACGAAAATCGGTGAGCAGTACGACCAGATGCTCAAGTACGCCACCGCGATCCGCACCGGCACCGCCTCCACCGAGGCGATCCTGCGCCGGTTCATGAAGGCCAACGCCACCCACCCCACCTACCAGGCCATGATCGAACTCGGCCGCGCACAGAAGACGGTGTTTCTGGCCCGCTACCTGCGGTCGAGAGGGCTTCAACGGGAAATCAACGACGGGCTGAACGTGATCGAGTCGTGGAACCGGGCGAACTCCATCATCTTCTACGGCAAGAACTCCGAACTGGCGTCCAGCCGGCGCGACGAACAGGAAATGTCGGTGCTCTGTCTGCGGATCTGCCAGGCCGCGATGGTCTACGTCAACACCCTCATGATTCAGGATGTGCTCGCCGACCCGGAGTGGGACGGTGCGCTCACCGCCGAGGACGAGCGCGGCCTGACCCCGCTGTTCTGGTCCCATGTGCTCCCTTACGGCGAGGTCAAGCTCAACATGAATACCCGCCTGGCCCTCGGCGGCTAGCACGACCGTCGGGGAGCGTCTCAGCGGGGGCGGGTCACGACTGGCGGGGGTAGAGGTCTGTGATCTCGGCGGCTTTGTGGGCCAGGGCGTGGCGTACGTCGGCGGGTTCGAGGACTTCGACGTCGGTCCCGAAAGCCAGCAGTGCCTCGGAGGCGACCAGGGCGTGGAACTGGAGGCGGATCTCGACGTGTTCTGGTGCCGGATCAGCGCCGGAACCGAGGTCGTCGACAAGGATGGGTGGGGGTTCGGCAAGGTCGGCGGCGTGGAAGCGGAGGAATCGCGCCAGGGCTTCCCGCCGTACGCGGACTCGGACCTTCAGTGGCGTCGGGAATTCGTCGATGTAGCGGCGCAACCCGTCCCACACCTCGGGCAGTTCCAGGCCGCCGCGACGCTGCACAGGTTCGTCGAGGATCGCCGCCGAGGCGATCCGGTCGAGACGGAAGAGTTTGGGGTGGCCGCAGTGGTCGGCGACCAGGTACCAGACACCGGTCTTGTTGACCAGGCCATAGGGGTCCAGAGTGTAGGAGCGCACGCGGCTGTCCCGTCCGTGCCGGTAGCGCAGCCGCAGTCGCCGGTCGGTGAACACGGCGCGCTGAACGATGGCCAGCTCGGCAGGTGAGCGTTGAGGTCCGCCGCGCCAGCGGGTGGGGTCGATGAGAATGCGGCGACTGGCCAGATCGGCGTCGGGGCGGTACGCGGCGGGCAGGGCGGCCATGACCTTGCGCAGCGCGGATCCGAGCGCCGAGCCCAGACCGAGGTCGGTGTGGGCCCGGTCGGTGACCAGTACGAACAGGGCGCGGGCTTCGTCGGTCGTCAGGCCGGTCACGTCGGTGCGGTAGCCGGGCAGCAGAGCGATCCCACCGGTGCGGCCGCGCTCGGTGTAGACCGGAACACCGCTGGCAGACAGGGCGTCCACGTCGCGCATGATGGTGCGCACCGACACTTCGAGGCGGCCGGCCAGCTCGGCCGCCGACAGCCGGCCGTGGGTTTGCAACAGCAGCAGGATCGACAACAAGCGATCGGATTTCATGGCTCCCCGCCATCTCGGCGCAACAGCCGTGCGATAGATCACATCAGCGTCGGCAGCTATATAAGACGGAAGCTGTCATATATGACTGCCATCATCGACATTAGCAACTCAAATGATCGTTGCAAATATGCAGTTGACGGCCGGTAACTGACTTAGGCTCGACAGTTGGCAACTGATTGGCAATGTCGGGAGATACTGGCCGGATCCCATAGATCAACCAATCGAGAGGAGCTCGTCATGGCCACCGGAAAAGCCATCGAGATCGCGCGCGACTACTTCGCCGCCTGGACATCGAAGAACGTCGACAAGGCGACCGAATACCTCACCGAGAATGTCGAGATCATCGCCCCCAACGGCACGTTCACCGGACATCAGGGCTACCACGCCTATATGGACGGCTTCGTCACCATGCTCACCGGCGTCTCCGGCCTCACCGTCTACGGCGACGACACCACCGCGCTGTCGTGGTTCGACACCCATCTGCACCCCGTCCCGACCTTGACCGGCGCGGAACGCATCACGCTCACCGACGGCAAGATCAGCCGCCTCGAGGTCGTCTTCGACCAGACACCCCTCGCCGGCTGAGAAGGAGGCACATCATGCCAGCACCGGAAGTCACACCCACCGCGAACGAGCCGATCGCTGAAGGCGCCCCGTGCTTCATCGATTTGGCGACATCGAACATGGCTGAGACGCAAGCCTTTTACAGCTCGCTGTTCGGATGGGAGTACCACGAACCCACCCGCACACCGGCAGGCGCAGCGGACTACTACGCGATCACCTACAAGGGTGCCGATGTCGGCGCCGTGTTCTCACGCGAGGCTGCCGCGGGCCCGGCCGACCACTGGACCACCTACTTCAGCACCTCGGATATGCAGTCCACGTTCGCGAGGATCGAAGCGGCCGGAGGTCGGCGGATCTCCGGACCGGCTCCGATGCCCGGCATGGGAATTGGAGGTTCCGCGATCGATCCCACGGGAGCAGCATTCGGGTTGTGGCAGGCCGCGGGCTTCACCGGGTACGACCGCCGCCGGGCTTTCGACACCCCGGGCTGGCACGAACTGCTGACCCGAGACTTCCAGGGAGCCCAGCGATTCTACGAACAGGCTCTGGGCTGGAACTTCAAAACCCTCGACGGCACCGTCGAGCAGAGCGGTTTCGGATACGCCATGGCGTACTTCCCGCCCGCAGGTGTGCTCCTAGGTGTCCTGGAGGCGAAGAACATTCTGCCCGACGATGTTCCCGATCATTGGACCCCGTACTTCTACGTCACCGACGTGGACGCCAAGGCCGCGAAGGCGACAAGCCTCGGCGGCACCGTGTTGCGTCTCGAGGACGTGGTGGGTGACGCGGAAGGGCGTCTCACCCGCAGGGCCCTGATCGCCGATGTCACCGGCGCATCCTTCTCCATCCTCAAACCCAACCCACAGGAGTGGACGCCCATCACCTTGTGATGCGATGGCCGGACGCGGCGTGCGGAGACGGCGCAGCAATGAGCGAGACCCTCAGACGATATTCAGCTACCTTTGGGCACACTGGTTGGGTGGATACATTGCACCTGGTAGGCGGGCCGTCGGCAGCCGAAGCGCTGCGTGCAGCACTGAACGGCAACGCCGAGCACGCGAAGGACTTCGTCGAGTGGTTCCCCGATGACCTCAGCGCCGGGCCGCTGGACACCGACGCCCCCGCCGTCGGTGTCCAGCGGCGGCAATGGTGGCAGGACATGGTCGGCACCCGAACCGGCAGCGACCGGCTACACCTGGCCGAGAAACAGGCAGCTTTCTGGGAAAGAGCGGACGCCGCTGATCATCTCGTGGTCTGGTACGGCTGTGACAACGCTGGCGAGTTGTCGCTGTTCCACGCGTTGTGCGACAAGCTTCCCGGCAAGCCGTTCGACGTGGTGGGGCTCCCCGGGGCGATCGGAGCACGTACCCCCGACGAGCTTGCTCATCACCTGGCCGCCGCGCGCCCGGTCACCGCGGACGAACGCGCCGCGGCTCGTCGTATCTGGCAACGGCTGAAGCGGGAAAACCAGACCTTCCGCGTCATCAGCAGCGGCGAGCTGGTCTCCGCGTCGGCGGATCACTACGACAGCGCCCTGCTTGCGGCCGCGAATTCGGACTGGACCCCGATCGTCGGAGTCGTCGCCTCGGTCATGGCCGAAATGAACGTCGCCGACTCGCCCCTGTTCTGGCGGGTAAGGCTGCTGGTCGAATCCGGAGCGCTGGTCGCCGACGGTGATCCGTGGCTCGTGCGGCAAGTGAAAGTCAAACGCGCACAGCCACAACACTCGCACATCGGTTAGCCAGAGTGCGTCAGCCCGACATGTCCGAGCAGCGACCCACGCGGGCCGGATCCCCTGCGTCGCCGTAGGTGTTCCGAAAGCCGATCGGCCACCGGAACACCACGGTGCGTGGATGCCCGCCCAGCTCACAGCTGTTCCGTAGAGGTGTTCCGCGAACCATCCCGATCAACCCCCGCTATCCGGAACACTTGTAACGCATGGGTGACCCATTTCGCGTCGGATACTGCCGTTGCTCCACCGACGAACAGGACGTCGAGATCCAGACCGAGCAACTACTTGCGCTCGGAGTGCCGCGTGAGCGGATCTTCATCGATAAAGGCTTCTCCGGCACAACCCGCAAGAACCGGAACGGCCTCGACAACGCCCTAGCCGCGGTGACCTCAGCGGCGGCGGCCGCCATCGGGCGGCAGGTGGTGTTTACCACGACGAAGTTCGACCGGTTCGCGCGGAACATGGCCGAAGCCGGGGAGATCCTGACCGACCTGCGCAAGCGTGACGTCTTGTTCGGGCTCGGCAGCTCGATCTACGACTGGCACGACCCGTTCGGCAAGCTCTTCCTGCAAACGCTCGCCATGGTCGCCGAATTCGAAGCCAACCTCAACCACCTGCGCACCCGCGAAGGCATGGCCAAGGCCCGCGCGAAAGGCAGGCTCAAGGGCAAAGCGCCGAAACTGCCTCTGGCAGCACGGAAGACGATCCATCGCCGCTACCACGACCCCGCCGACGACGCGAGCCTGGCCGACCTCGCCAACGAGTACAGCGTCGGCCGATCCACCATCCACCGAATCATCAGCGGCCCCACCCCACGCGCCTAGCCCCGTCACTTGCGGCTGGTGACACATTCCTTACCAGCACCCCAAGTCGACGGCGACGGGGACCTCGGTGAAAACGTCGGTGACGGTGACGAGTTCGGTACCGGTCTCGACGAGCCCCGGCGCTGCTCCGGGTGCGCCCGCGGGCCAGCCCGGTGGCGGCAATCCGGGCCAGCAATCGCCTCGGGGCGGCAATGGGCAGCCGCCGCAGGCGAATTCGCCCGCCGAGCCGGGCGCCGATCCGGCAACCGATCAGCCGGGCCCGGCGCCGTATGTCAAGTGCACCGACCAGATCAACTACGCCGGTGACCCGCGCAGCAATGCCGAAATCAATATCCTCGGTGAGCAACTCGGCCACTGCCCGGATCCGGTCGTCGTCATCACCTCGGTCACCACCGTGCCCGCGACCACGACCACCGAAGCGGCCACCACAACCCCCGTCACCACCACTGCGGCACCGGTGACGACCACACCCCCGGCGGCCACCGTGGCCCCCACGACCACCGCCGACGTACCGACCACTCCGGCCGCCGCGACCACCGCGAAATAGACCCGTTCCGCCGCGCGCGGACAACTGGCGACAGTTGCGTGGATGCCGCAGGATTACCTGGTGGATAGCGGTATCGTCGGTGGGGAAAGAGGGGTGTGAAGGTTGAACATCAATGCCATGCGAGCACGGCAATCTCGGCCGAGCGTGGCACGCGTATACAGCTACGTGCTCGGCGGGCGCGACAACTACGGTGTCGACAAGGATCTCGGTGACTACTTCATCGAGGATCTACCCGGATCCGAGCTGCTGGCCATCACCAATCGGCACGCGATCCTGCGTGCCGCGAAAGTGATGGCCGCGGCGGGCATCCGCCAATTCATCGATATGGGCTGCGGGCTGCCCGCGGCGATCAATGTGCACGAGATCGTGCGTCAGGTGCAGCCGGACGCCCACGTCGTGTACATCGACGACGACCCGTTCGTGGTCGCGCACGGCCGCGCCCTGCTGGCCGTCGACGAGGGAATCGCGGTGGTGGAGGCCGACATTCGCGATCCCGGCGGCATCGAGAAGCACGCCGACATCCAGCGGCTGATCAACTTCGACGAGCCGGTGGCCCTGTTGTTCGGTGTCACGCTGAGTTTCGTCAATGACGAAGAGGATCCGGCGGGCATCGTCCAGTACTGGACCGACCGCATCGCCTCCGGCAGCCGAATCTATATCTCCCAGTTCCGATCCGGCACCACCCGCGAGGCGATAGCCACCGCGAACAAGATCCTGGAAGCCTTCGGCCGCGGCCGATTCCGCACCGACCAGGAAATCCTGTCCTGCTTCGGCACTCTCACCCTGGACGAGGACGGCCTCCGCCCCTGCGCCCAATGGCAC
>NZ_BAAFGR010000166.1:0-16616 GCF_041154655.1 Nocardia sp. JMUB6875 | reverse complement strand
CCTCCCCCACCGGCCCGGCCGCCGCGCCCGCACCCGATATCCGTCCGCGCCGTCGCTCGCGCCCACCGGCGCGATATCGACCACTTTCGAATCCGAGAGCACCCGCGCCCCCGCCGCCTCGGCCAGCCACAGGTAATTCTTCGGCAGACTGTTCTTCGCCCCGTACCGGCATCCGAGCATGCACTGCCCGCAGCGCACGCATCCGGTGCGCGCCGGTCCCGCGCCGTCGAAATACGGGTCGGGCACCGTTTTCCCGGGTTCCCCGAAATACACCGCGATCGGCGTGTGCCGATATCCTTCCGGCACACCGAGTTCCCCCGCGAGTTCCCGCATGAGCCCGTCCACCGGCCGCTCCCCCGGATACGGCTCCACCCCGAACATGCGCCGCGCGGTCTCGAAATGCGGCGCCAATTCCGCACGCCAGTCCACCAATTCACCCCATTGCGGATGCCGGTAGAAGTCATCGCTCTGCGGCTGGTACATGGTGTTGGCGTACACCAGGCTGCCGCCGCCCACCCCGACTCCGGCCAGCACCATCACATGCTTGTAGGGCGCCAGCCGCAATATTCCGCGCATGCCCAGCGACGGCAGCCACAGGAATTTCCGCAACTGCGTGGCCTTCTCGGCGAATTCGTGATCGGCGAATCGGCGGCCCTGTTCGAGGACGCCGACCCGATATCCCTTCTCGGACAGGCGTAATGCGCTGACGCTGGCCCCGAACCCGCTGCCGACCACAATCCAATCGAAGTCGAATTCCTCGTCCCCGGGCTGGGCTGTTTCCACGTCGCACCCTTCCGCACAACCGATGTCCCGGGGACGCTATCCGGGGTCGGGGCGGCCCAACCAGGGCCGCCGCGGACTGGCGATTGATATTTCCCGACGCCGTGCGAGCAGGAAAGGGGGCGGTTAAACCAGTTCGGGCACGCGGGTGACCATGCGCCCGTGGCGGGTGCGGTATTCCTGTGGCGGGCAGCCCTTCCAGCGCCGGAACGCGCGAATGAACGACGCCGCCTCCGCATAGCCCAGCCGCGCGGCGACCTGTTCGGTGGTCATATCGGTGAAGTCGAGCAGTTCTTCCGACAGCGCCTGCCGCACCTCGTCGAGCAGCGCGCGGAAGGAGGTGCCCTCCTCGCTGAGCCGCCGCGACAGCGTGCGCGGGCTCATGAACAGGTCGGCCGCCACCGTCGCCTGATCCGGGATCTGACCGGGGTTGCGCACCAGCAGATCCCGCACCGCGCCCGCCACGCCGACCCGGGCATGCCGGCGTGCCAGCAAATCGCGGCACATTTGCTCGCAGGTGCCGCGCGCCCATTCATTGGCCTGCGGCAGCGGCAGATCCAGGTAGGCGGCGGCGAAGGCGAACTCGTTGCGTTCCGCGCCGAACTCCGGTTCGATGCCGAAGGCGTCGCGGTAGCGGCTGGTGTCCTCGGGCCCGCCGTGCCGGAAGGCCAGGCGCTCCACCGGAATTCCCACGGAGAACAGTTCCTTGCCGATCATCTGGATGCCGGTCATCACCCGCTCGGTCAGGAAGCCGCGCACGTCCTCGGGCACCTCGCGGTCGTCGAAGATCAGCCGCGCCCGGCCGTCGGACTCCTCGAAGGCGAGCTGGCCGAACGCGAAGGCCAGCTCCACATAGCGCAGCGCCACCTCGACCGCGTCGCGCAGCGTGCGGCTCGACAGCATGGCCAGACCCCAGGGCCCGTACAGCGAAATGTGGTACCGGCTACCGGCTTCCACGCCCAGCCCGGGTTCGTCGCCGAACCGGGCGAGCAGATTGCGCACCACGGTGAGTTCCTGCCGGGCCGTGACTTCGGCGTTCGGGTCGATCACCGCCTCGACCGGGAGTCCTGTCCCAGCCAGGCAGGCCACCGCGGGCATCCCCCGTTCCTCGGCTATGCGCGTCATGATGTGGACGCTGGAGGTGTTTCTCAGTAGATCCCAGTCGAACATATGCGCGCTGTCCTCATCGACTTCCAGCAGGTGGCCATGCACGGGTATGGCACTCTGCATCAACTCAGGCTGGCCAGTGTGGCACAACTTACAAACAATAGTGTGCCGCATGTTAACGGATAATCCGACAGAATTGACCCAGACAGACAGAATATTCACCCTTCCCGCCGCATATTCGCCGGTCAGAGCCATGCGGGCGGCAATGGGCCTACCGTGATCCGACCGCATCGACGCGGTGGATCGCACGGGGAGGTTCGGCAGTGACACGCACCGAGGAGCTCCTGGAGGTCGCGGACGGCATCCGGCTGAGCATGGTGACCCATCACGTGCCCCTGCCCGACGGCTTCCCGGCGCATCCGGCCGACTGCGACAAGCTGCGACACCTGCGGGTCGCCCGCGCCACCGGGCCCGAGGATCCGGCCGCCGCCGACGTGGTGATCGCGCTGCTGCCGGGAGCCATCGCGGGCGCGCGGTCGCTGCAACCGCTGGGGCGCAATACGGTTCGCAATCTGGCCGCGGCCGGGGTGACCGCCGAGGTGTGGGTGTTGGATCGGCGCGCGAACGGCGTCGAGGACCATTCGGCCATCGAGGTCGCCATGGCCGAGGGCGACTACCACCTCGCCTTCGACTATTACTACGGCGGAAAACCGGTGGGCGGACGCCTTTTCGGCGGCTTCCAACGCGACCGCGATCTCGGATTCCTGGCCGAGTTCGGCACGGCGCGCACGATCGAGGACGCCCACGAGGTGCTGCGCCGCGAGATCCCCGATCCCGATATGCGTGCGCAGCGGCTGATCCTGGGCGGGCATTCGCTCGGCGGCATCCAGGCGGGCACCTACGCCGCCTGGGATTTCGACGGACGACCCGGGCACGAGCAGATCGCCGGGCTGGTGGCGCTGGACACCATCACTCATCTGGATCCGCTGCGATTGCGGGACCGGCGGGCGCTGGCCCGGCCGCTGGGCGCGCTCGCCCGGACACTCGAGCGAGTCCCCGCGGCCATGCGCCGCGGACTCGCCCCGCGCAGCACGGCGGTGCTGCGCGGCGGCTGGGGCAATGCCGAGGCGTTCGCGATAGTCGCCGCCGTGGGCGCGGCCGCCACCCTCGCGCCGCACGAGGAATCCGACATCCTGCGGCTGCTGCCCGAGCGCGGCACCGCGGACACGGTGGTGCGCGGCTCCACCGCCCGCACCTGGCGGGAATTCCTCACCGGGACACCGGATTACCGCAGGCTACGGCTTACCAACCAGGCCCTGCTCGGACTGCTCGGCGGCGCGCACACCTCGGTCAATATGGGCATTCTGTCCATGAGCTGCGGCACCTTGGACAGCGCGGAGGTCGCGCCCCGCACCTTCCCGCTCTCGTTCGAGGCGGGCCAGCGGCGCGGGCTGCGCCCGCTCTACACCGCCGCCTGCGGCACCGCGCCCCGCTTCAGCCCGACCTCGTTCGAGACCCTGTACGGCTGGCGCGATTACGACCGCTGCGGAACACCGGACGCGCCAGGGCAATTCACGCGCACCGGGATACCGATAGCGACCGCCGCCAGCGAGGTGGTGAGCCTGGTCGAGCTGGCGAAGATCCTGGCGGGCGGGCGGCTGAACGTCTTCGAGGACTACTTCCCGCTCCGCCAGAACCTGGATTCCGCTGCTGTCCTCGGCGGCTGCCGCACCGGCTCACTCGCCCCGATTCGGCACGAAAAGGGCGCTGCCCGCCTGCCTTTCGTCAACCTGATGGGCCAATCCAGCTTCACCCACGTCATCGAGGGTCTCGGTGTCTACCCGTCCGAGAATGTCCACTGGTTCCCCGGCTATCTGCACTGCGACCTTGCCGCCGGCGCGCACCCGCGAGCCGACGGCACCCCCGAGCCCATCGCGGCCGCCCTCGCCGACTTCGCCGCCGAAACCCTGGCACTGCTCCCCCGCGCGTCCTAGCCCGCCCCGCCGAGCGACGGGTGACGCCGATCACGTCGGAAAACGTCAACCCGCTGGCTGGCAGTGCCATGGGCAGCGGTAGCGGGGGTGCATAGCGTGCTGACAAGGGCAAACGTACGGCGTGCGGAAAGGGTTCGCGCCCTCGGGTTTCGGCTCGGGCGGGGAGAGCCGGAGGGAGGAAATGGATGCAGCCCGAATCGGCGACGCGTTCGAGGGGCGGTGCCGCCCTGCCGATCGTGCGGGAGAGCTGGCGGATCGTACGCGCGAATTTCTCCAATGTCGCGATCGCTAGCCTGCGGACCTTCGGGCGGACCGTCGATCTGGGGGCCGAATCGTTGCGGGGTGGCGGGCGGGATCTGGTCATCGGCAAGTTTCAGTGGCGTGAGATGTTCTCGCAGGCTTGGTATCTCGTCACCGTGACCGCGATTCCCGCCATTCTCATGGCGGTGCCGTTCGGGGTGGTGGTGTCGGTGCAGGTGGGCAATCTGATCCACCAGCTCGGCGCGGACTCGCTGATCGGCGCGGCCGGCGGGCTGGGCGTCATCCAGCAGGGCGCGCCCATCGCGACGGGGCTGCTGCTCGGCGGCGCGGGCGCCTCGGCCATCGCCTCGGATCTGGGGGCGCGCACGGTGCGCGAGGAGATCGACGCGCTGCGGGTGATGGGCATCGATCCGGTGCACCGGTTGGTGATTCCGCGGGTGGCGGCCATGGTTCTGGTCGCGCCGCTGCTGAATATCCTCGTCATCTTCGTCGGCATCGTGGCCGGATACTTCGTGGCCATCGGCGCGCAGAATGTGACGCCGGGCAGCTACTGGGCCACCTTCGGCGCGTTCACCGTCCTCACCGATGTGTGGATCTCGCTGGCCAAGGCCGTGCTGTTCGGCTTCGTGGTGGTGATCGTGGCGTGCCAGCGCGGGCTGGAGGCGCGGGGCGGGCCGCGCGGGGTGGCCGACGGGGTGAACGCGGCGGTGGTGCTGTCGGTGGCGGCGATCATCGTCATCAATCTGGTGCTGACCCAGGTGGTCACCATGTTCCTGCCCATGCGGGTGGCGTGATGACCGCTACTCCGTATGTGCCCAAGGGTTTTCGCACCGTTGCCCGACTCGCACGCAGTTCGGGCCGGGTGTGGACGCCGCTGGAGAACGCCGGGTTCATGCTCGGTTTCATCGCGCAGGCGCTGGTCGGGATTCCGTTGACGGTACGGCACTATCGCGGCCAGATTCTGCGCACCATCACCGATATGACCTGGGGCCGTGGCTCTTTGATCGTCGGCGGCGGCACCGTGCCCATGCTTGTCGTGCTGGGCCTGTCCATCGGGGCGGGCGTGGGCATCCAGGCATTCGCGGCGCTCAATCTCATCGGTCTGGGCTCGGTGTCGGGTGTGGTGTCGGCGTTCGCGAACACCCGGGAGCTCGGGCCCATCGCCGCCGCAATCGGTTTCGCCGCGCAGGCGGGCTGCCGCATGACCGCCGAGATCGGGTCCATGCGCATCTCCGAGGAGATCGACGCCATCGAATCCCTCGGCCTGCGGTCGGTTCCCTTCGTGGTGACCACCCGCGTGATCGCGGGCGCGGTCGCCATCGTGCCGACCTTCCTGATCGCGCTGATCCTGTCCTACCTGTCCTGCTCCACGGTGATCGTGCTGCTGCACGGTCAGGCGGGCGGCGTGTACGACCACTATTTCTTCCAATTCACCAGCGGCTACGACATTCTCGCGGCGGTCGTGAAGATCCTCGTCTTCGGTGTCGCGGTGATCCTGATCCACTGCTACTACGGCTTCTTCGCCACCGGCGGGCCCGAAGGCGTGGGCATCGCGTCCGGGCGGGCGGTGCGCGCCAGTTTCGTGGCCATCATCGGCCTGGACATGGTGCTGACGCTGCTGCTGTGGGGCATCAATTCCTCGATCGAATTCCCCGGGTAGGTCAATGCCGAACTATGCGATTCCCGGAGTGCGCATCGGCCGCGGCCGATCCCGCCTCCTGGGGGTGCTCGCCGTGCTGCTGGTCGTGCTGGCGGTACTGCTGTGGAACACCCTCGACCAGCGCGGCGCGGGTGCGCGCCTGCGAATCCAGTTGCGCACCGAGCAGATCGGCGAGGGCATCGTGCCGGGAACGACGGTGCGTTTCGACGGGGTGGCCATCGGGCGCATCGACGGGGTGCGGCCACTCGAGCAGGGCCGCCAGTTGCTCACGCTGGATCTGGATCCGGGGCAGACCGCCGGGCTCACCGACACCCTCGGCGTCGACTACGCGCCGGAGAACCTGTTCGGAATCAGCGCGGTGGTCCTGCATGCCGCACCCGGCGGCACACCCCTGCGCAGCGGGCAGGTGATCGAATTGGGCGGCCGGGTCAGCGATGTCACCATGGGCGCGCTGCTGCGCTCGCTCACCCAGACCTCCACCGAGGTGCTCACGCCCAAGCTGACGCAGCTGCTCACCCAGTTCAACAGCGATCTACACGCCTTCACCCCGGTGTTGCAGGCGGTGATCGAGCTCAGCCGCGCGGTGGCCGACACCCAGCAGTACCCGTCGTCGTTCCTGCTGGCGAAGTACGCCGGGTTCTTCAACGGCTTCGGCGCGTTCACCTCGGCGACCTTCAAATTGGCCAAGGCCATCATGGATATCGAGATCTTCCGCAACGAACGCGACCGCTACAACGCCTCGATCGACATGCTGCGCCAGGGCGTGCTGGAGGGCGTCGCGCACACCCTCGACGTGGTGTACCAGAGCTTCGGCGGATTCACCGATCCACTGGCCCCGGTGGTGCAGGCGCTCGCCGACACCGTGCCGGATCCGGCGCTCTCGCACAGCCAGCTCACCGAGACCATCGACCGGGTGAATCGGATGTTCGCCGATACGCCGGGCGGGCCGACGCTGAATGTGGCCGTCACGCTGCTGGGGGCCGGGCGATGAAACAGCGGAGCCTGGGCGGAATCCTGTGGCGGCTGGGGGCTTTCGCCGCGGTCATGATCGCTTTGCTGCTGGTGGTGGTCAATGCCATCGTGCGGCCGGTCGGCGGCGAAACCGTCTCGTACAAGGCCGAATTCACCGATGTGAGCGGGTTGAAGGCCGGCGATGACGTGCGCATGTTCGGGGTGCAGGTGGGCAAGGTGACCGCCATCGACCTGAAGGGGGTTCGCGCGGTCATCGGGTTCACGGTGCGCCGGGATCGGCCGTTCTATGTCACCAGCGGGCTGGCCATCCGGTATCAGACGCTGACCGGGCAGCGGTATGTCGATGTGCGGCAACCGGATACGCCCGGGGAGCGGCTGCGCGCCGGATCGACGGTGAGCGCGGAGAAGACGGTGCCGTCGTTCGATATCACCCAGCTGTTCAACGGTCTGCAGCCGGTGTTGCAGGAGTTCTCGCCCGGTGCGCTCAACCAGTTCACCGAGAGCGTGCTGGCGGTGGTTCAGGGCAATGGCAATGGCATCGGGCCCGCGCTGGACGCCTTCGAGAAGCTCAGCCGCTATGTCACCGACAAGCAGGCGGTGCTGTCGCTGGTGTTGTCGAACCTGCAGGCCATCTCCGACCAGATCGGCGGCAAGTCACCGCAATTGGTGACGCTGCTCAAGGGCCTGGCCGATGTGTTCACCTCCTTCCGCACCGAGCTCGACGGGCTGCTGCATTTCGCTGCGGTCGCGCCCTCGGCGCTGGCGCCGCTGAACAGCCTGCTGGCGACCCTCGGCCTGACCGAGACCACGAATCCGACCCTGGAGAAGGATCTGCAGCTGTTGTTCCCCGATCCGAATCAAGCGCTCGACGTGCTGGGGCGGCTGCCCGGGCTGCTGCAGTCGCTGGCCAATCTGCTGCCGCCGGCCGGGCCCACGGCCGGTGAGGTCAAGCTGACCTGTTCGAAGGGGCCCGCCGAGGTGCCCGCGCCGTTCTCGGTGCTGATCAGCGGTCAAAGGGTGTCGATATGCCGAAGCTGAAGCCCGGCACGGCCGCCCGGGAACTGCGGTACGGGTTGATCGGCGCGGCGGTGCTGGCCGTGGTGCTGGTGGCCACCGCGGCGTTCTATGTGCTGCCGATCGGAAAGCACACGTATACCGCGGATTTGAGCGAGGCGCGGGCGGTGAAGGCGGGTGATGAGATCCGGGTCGCGGGCATTCACGTCGGCGCGGTGAAATCGCTGGAGCTGCTGCCGGATCGGGTGCGGATGACGTTCACGGTGAACGACAACGTGCACCTGGGCGATCAGACCAGCTTGGAAGTGCGCATGCTCACCGTGGTCGGCGGGCACTACATCGCGGCGTTCCCCGCCGGGGACAAGGACCTGGGCAGGCACACCATCCCCGCCGAGCGAGTCCGGCTGCCCTACAGCCTGATTCGCACCCTGCAGGACGCGACCGCGCCCATCGCGCAGGTCGACGGCGATACCCTGCGCAAGAACTTCGACGCGCTGCAGGATTCGCTGACCGGCAGCCCGGAGGGGTTGCGGCGCATGGGTGAGGCCGTGCAGAGCCTGGTCGGGCTGATCAACCGGCAGAACACGGCGGTATCGCGGTCGCTGACCGTGATGGACGAGTACCTCACCGCCATCGACGGCAACCGGTCGCTGCTGGGGACCTTCCTGCGCAAGATCGGCGCGCTGGAGACCGACGGGCTGGCCAAGAAGGCCGAGATCGCCGAATCGCTTACCGTCACAGCGCAATTGCTGGCGCGGATCGCGGGTGTCGAGCCCGCCTGGCACAACGAACTCGAACCGCTGGCGGACAAGCTGGAGGCCGCGGTGCCGCAGCTGGAGGATCTGGGTCGGCGCTTCGACCAGGTGCTGACCAATCTCGGCGAGCTGAAGAACCGGCTGGCCGCGGCGGCGGGGGCCGAGGACAGGGTGGTGGTCGACCAGTCGGGGATCGTCATCACCGCGCCCCAGGTCTGCATACCGCTGCCGGGGAGGGAGTGCTGATGAAACGCTTTCTCGGATCACAGGGCTTCATCACCGCGGTCGGAGTGACGGTGATGGTGCTGGTCGCACTGGTCGCGTATCTCATCGCGTTCGATCCGGTGAAGAAGACCCTCGGCTACTGCGCGATCATGCCCGATGCCATCGGCCTCTACCCGGGCAATCACGTCACCATGCTCGGCATCCCGGTCGGCAAGGTCACCGCCGTGGAACCCGAGAACGGTTCCGTGCGTGTGGCTTTCACCGTGGATGCCGCACATCCCCTGCACGGTCAGGTCACTGCCACCACGGTGTCGGACACCCTGGTCGCCGACCGGGATCTGGAGGTGCTGGGCGACAGCAAATCTCCCGAGCGCTGGCCCACCGGCACCTGTGTCACCAAGACGTTCACGCCCAAGAGCCTCACCCAGACCCTCGAGGCGTTCTCCCGCCTGGCCGAGCAGATCAACGGCAATGGTGATCCGGCGCAGCAGGATCGGCTGCGGGAGGCCGTGCAGTCCTTCGACAAGTCGACCACCGGGACCGGGCCGAAGCTGAATCAGCTCATCAAGGATCTCGGCGCGGCGATGAACCATCCCGATGCGGCGGTCGGGCATCTGGGCGCGATGCTGGACGCGTTCGCCTCACTCGCGCAGAGTGTTTCACTGAACTGGAACGACATCAAGGTGGCACTCACCCAGGCCAACGAGGGCATCGGCTTCATCAACTCGGTGTGGGGCGAGACCGTCGAGATCGTCGACTCGCTGCTGGTGATCCTGCCGTGGTTCAACACCATCGCGCACAAGTACGGGCGGTCGATTCTCAACGGGCTCGATGCCGCGATTCCGAAGTTGAAGCTGCTCTCGGCGGGCATCGGCTCGCTGCAACAGCTTTTGAACATGCTCCCCGGACTGCTGTCCGCGTTCGAGCAGTTCATCGATCCGCAGACCGGGCAGGTTAAGGTCGGGTACGCGCCGCCGCGGGTCGCCTTGCCGCCCGAGAACGCCGAGCAAGTGTGCGGGGCGCTGAATGCCCTGCGTCCCGGCGCGTGCCACAACACCGATCAGGGTCTGGCGAATGTGGATCTGCTACCGCTGGTCTTCGGAACGGCCGGTGCGCGATGAGACGAACCGCTCTGCTGGCCGTCGCCGTCGCGACGCTGCTGCCCGCCGGATGCGCCTTCGATCCGGCCTCGGTGCCGATGCCGGGAGCCTCGGTGTCCGGGCCGACCTATCCGGTGCACATCGAATTCGCCAATGCCCTCAACCTGCCCGCGCAGGCCAAGGTGATGGCCAATGGCGCGAAGATCGGGAGCCTGCGCTCGGTGCGGGTGATCGATCCGTCGGCGTCCGCGCCCGGGCGCATCGATGCCGTGGTGGAGATCCAGGAATCGGTGCAGCTGCCGATCAGCACCACCGCGCAATTGCGGCAGGACACGATTCTCGGGGACGTCTTCATCGGACTCACCACTCCCCCGGGCGATTTCACGCACACCCTGCCCGCGAACGGGGTCATTCCGGTGGCGCAGACCAAACCCGCGCTGCAAGTGGAGGATCTGCTGGTCGGCCTGTCGACCTTCGTGGGCGGCGGTGCGCTGCACCAGATCCAGGAGATCATCGATCAGTCCAATGCGGTATTGCCCGCCGACAGCAAGGACACCGCGCGGATCGTCGATCGGATGGGGACCGATATCCGGGACCTGTCGGGCAATCTCGATGTCCTGGACAAGTCGCTCGACGCGTTCCAGCGCGACCTCGACGCCGTACTCGGCAATCCGCGCGAACTCAACGCGCTGCTCAGTGAGCAAGGGGCGCACGACATTCCGGCCGATGTGCAGGCGCTGGTGAACACCCTCGGCATCGTCGGCTCGCTCGGCGATATCGGGCAGTCGCTGGTGCCGCTGGCGCCGCTGCTGCGCGCCGCGGACGCGGCGGCCGAGGCGTTCGTGCCGATGCTGCTGGCCCGCAATCCCCTCGACCTGAGCGCGCCGTCGAATCTGAACCGGCTGGTCGCACTGTTGCAGGACAAGATCATCCCGTTCGTGCAGAACGGGCCGAAGGTGAACATCACCTCGGTGACGATCGGCGAGGATCCCGCGGTCGATCGGCTCGACGCCATGGTGCGTGCCCTGCGAATGATCGGAGTCGTCCGGTGAAGCCGAGTTCGGTGCTCTCGCTGGCCAGTATCGGGCTGATCCTGGTGCTGGGCAGCGTGTATCTGACCTTCGGGGTGGCGCGGGTGAGCTGGTTCCGGCACGAGATCGACGCGGCCATGACCGTGCCACAGTCGGGCGGGCTGCTGCCGCGCTCGAAGGTGCTGCTGTCGGGGGTGCAGGTCGGGCAGGTCACCGAGGTGTCGCACGGGGCCGACGGGGTGCTGGTGCGGTTCCGGGTGTCGGATCGGTATCCGATCCCGACCGCCAGCGCGGTGCGCATCGACGGGCTGTCCGGGCTCGGGGAACCCTACATCGAATTCGAGCCGCCGTCGGGGGCCGGGCCGTTCCTGCGGGACGGACAGACGTTGCGCGGCACCAGGATCGCCGCGCCGGTGTCGATTCCGGAGGTCGCCGCGACCACCACCCGGCTCATGCATCAGCTGGATCCGGCGGCGCTGTCGTCCATCGTGGACACCTTCAGCCAGGCAATGGCGGGCACCGACGCGGTGGTGCCGGAGCTCTCGCGGGCCACCGATCTGCTGGCCGCCACGCTGGTCAGCCGCACCGATCTGATCCGGCGGATGCTGCTGGCCTTGCAGTCGCACGCCACCGATATGGATTGGGCGGAACCGGCATTGCTGACCGCGTCGGGCCCGTGGGCCGATTTCGGGCCGCGCGTCTCGGAGGTCGCGGCCTCCATCGCCGCGGTGATCCGGGCGGGCAATATTCCGGATTCCTTCGAGGAGAACAGCAAGGACAAGCTCGGGCTGGTGCCGTGGCTGGAACAGCTCACCGACCGGCTGCGGGCCATGGGGCCCGATCTCGCGCCACTGGCCCCGCTGGTCGCGCCGCTGTTCGCCACCGCGACGCCGCTGATCCAGCGGCTGGACCTGGGGAGCTTGATCAGCCAGGCCCTCAATGCCACCAGTCCCGACGGCACGCTGCGCCTGCGGATCGCCGTCAAGTAATCACCGGGAGACAGTCATGACCATAGAACTCGACAAGACCGCCGACGAGGGCACGGCCGCAACGGAATCCGGGAAGCCCGTGGCGGGGCGCGCGGTCTCGGTATCGGTACGCACGCTGGCATGGTCGGCCGCGGTGGCGGTTCCGACCATCACCGCCCTCGTCCTGGGTGTTCAGCTGGTGTCCGCACACGACGACCTCTCGGCGCGTGCGGCCACGGCCGCCGACAACGCTCACGCCGAGCAGGTGGCCAGCGATTACGCCGTCGGCGCGTCCACGGTGAACTTCGCCGACTTCGACTCGTGGGTGGCGCGGTTGAAGAAGAACACCGCGCCCGCGCTGGCCACCAAATTCGAGTCCACCGCACCGAAATTGCAGGATCTGCTGACGCCGTTGAAGTGGACCTCGACGGGCTCGCCGATCTCGGCGAAGGTGGTGAGCGAATCGGCAGGGGTGTACAAGGTGAACGTCTTCGTCAATGTCTCCTCCACCAATGCCCAGAATCCCGATGGGGCGCGGACCACGGTCACCTACAACGTGACGGTGGATCGCAATGCGGACTGGAAGGTCAGCGATGTGGGCGGGCTCGACGGCGCGCTACCGCTCAAGTGACGGGGGTTGTATGACACAGGATTTCGATTGGCTGGTCATCGGTTCCGGGTTCGGCGGGAGCGTGTCGGCGCTGCGGCTGGCGGAGAAGGGGCATCGGGTCGGGGTGCTGGAGGCGGGGCGGCGGTTCGCCGATGAGGATTTCGCCGAACGGGCCTCGCAGGTGTGGCGGTATTACTTTCTGCCGGCGTTGGGGATGCGGGGGATCTTCCGGCCGACGCTGTTCAAGGATGTGTTCGTGGTGACCGGCGCGGGGGTGGGCGGCGGGTCGCTGACCTATGCGAACACGCTGTATCGCAGTCGGCCGGAGTTCGCGCGGAATCCGCAGTGGGCGCATCTCGGCGACTGGGATGCCGAGCTCGAAACGCATTACGACACAGCTGAACACATGCTCGGGGTGACGAGCATGTCCGAGGACGGCACGGCCGATACGCTGCTGCGCGAATACGCCGCCGAGCACGGATTCGCCGACACCTACGCGCGCAGCAGGGTCGGTGTGTTCCTCGGCGAACCCGGAAAGACCGTGCCCGACCCGTATTTCGGCGGTGAAGGTCCCGAGCGCGCGGGGTGTATCCAGTGCGGATCGTGTCTGCTGGGCTGCCGCCACAATGCCAAGAACACGCTGGTCAAGAACTATCTGTGGTTCGCCGAGCGGCGTGGGGCGCGAATTATGGCCGAGCGCACCGTGACCGACGTCCGGCCGATCGGGGCGGCCGATGGCAGTGACGGGTACGTGGTGACCAGTGAGCGCACCGGACGCTGGTTCCGCCGCGACCGGCAGACCCATACGGCGGGCGGTGTCGTGGTGGCGGGCGGCGCATTGGGTACGAATCGACTGTTGTTGCGCTGCAAGCTCTCCGGGTCGCTGCCGGACCTGTCCTCGCGGCTGGGGACGCTGGTGCGGACCAACAGCGAATCGATTCTCGCGGTGACCGCGCGCGACGACACACACGATTTCTCGCGCGGGCTCGCGCTCACCTCCGGGGTATACCCGGAGCCGAACACCCATATCCAGCCCGTAACCTACGGTGCGGGAGGCGATTTCATGTCGCTGCTCACCACGCTCGCCACCCCGCGCGGCACCCGGCGGACCCGGCCGTTCCATTACGTCGCCAATATCCTGCGGCATCCGGTGCGGTTCGCGCGGGCCAGCCGGATCCGGCACGCGTCGCGGCGGACCATGCTGCTGACCACGATGGAGTCGGTGGACAACTCGGTGTCGCTGCAGGTGCGGTTCCGGCTGCCCACCGGGTATCCGGTGCTCACCACCGTGCAGGATCCGGAACATCCCATCCCGCAGTTCATTCCGGCCGCCTACCGGGCCGCCGAGGCCATTGCCGCCAAGATCGGCGGGGTGGTGCGGGCGGCGGCGCCGGAGGCGATCTTCTCGATTCCCACCACCGCGCACATTCTCGGCGGTGCGGCCATCGGCGACTCGCCCGCCAGCGGGGTGATCGACGCGCGGCACCGGGTCTACGGGTATCGGAATCTGCTCGTCTGCGACGGCGCGGCGATTCCGGCCAATGTCGGGGTGAACCCGAGCCTGACGATCACGGCCATGGCCGAGCGGGCCATGACCTTCGTCGAGTAGCGGATTACCGTCCGCTCCAGCGGGGTTCGCGGCGCTCCAGGAAGGCGGCGATGCCCTCGGCGGTGTCCTGGGAGGACAGCGTCGCGGCCATCGCCGCCTCGGTGATGCGCCAGGCCTGCTCGTCGTCGGCGGAGTTGAGCTGCTCGAGGGCATTGAGGCTCTCGCGCACCGAGACCGGCGCGTTGCGGCAGATCCGTTGCGCGAGCTCGCGCGCCGACTTCTCGGCCTGGCCCGGCTCGGTGACCACGTTGACGAAACCGAGCTGGTAAGCGCGCTCGGCGGTCAGCGGATCACCGGTCAGCAGGAGTTCTTTCGCGACATTCAGCGGCAGTGCCCGGTGGGTACGGAACAGCCCGCCGCACGTGGCGATGACCCCGCGCCGCACCTCGGGCAGACCGAAGGTGGCGGTGCGCCCGGCCACCACCAGATCGCTGGCCAGCACCAATTCCATACCGCCGCCGAGAGCGTTCCCTTCGACCGCGGCGATGATCGGCTTGCTCGTGCTCCGGCGGATGACGCCGTATTCGCCGCCGCGCGCGGTCTTCTCGCCCGGCCCGGCGGCCAGGTCGGTGCCCGCCGAGAACATGGTCTCGGTGCCGGTCAGGACCGCGACCCACAGGTCCGGGTCGTCCTCGAAGTCATTGAGCGCCGCGTCCAGGCCCGCGGTCATCTCGGCGTCGATGGCATTGCGCTTGTGCGGGCGGTTCATCCGGATCACCAGGGTCCGGCCGTCGCGTTCTCGATCCACGGTCATGCGCCGATCATGGCCGACCCCGCGGCGCGCGCCCAACCGGGTGGCAGCGGCTGTCAATCAATTGGCCAGCTCGGAAAGACCGTTCGAGAACCCCGCGACATAGGTTCCATATTGAGACCACCCGAAAGGAGCACGTCCGCGATGACGCCGGCCACTGAACACCTTCACTCGGTTCCCGACTTCGTGCCGACCACGCCCGATGTCGAGGTCGCCATTATCGGCGCGGGATTCGGCGGGCTCGGCGCGGCCGTCGAACTGCGCAAGGCCGGGATCGAGAGCTTCGTGATCCTGGACAAGAACACCGATATCGGCGGCACCTGGCATGCGAACACGTATCCCGGTGTGGCCGTGGATATTCCATCGGTGTACTACAGCTTCTCCTATCTGGCCCCGCAGACCTGGTCGCGGCTGTTCGCGCCCGGCGCCGAGGTGAAGGCGTACGCGGATCAGCTCGCCGACAAGTTCGAGCTGCGCCCGCACCTGCGGCTGAACACCCGCGTCACCGGGGCGACCTGGGAGCAGGACACCCACCGCTGGCGCATCGACACCGAGAACGACTCGTTCACAGCGCGTTTCGTCATCGGTGCGGTCGGCGGCCTGGAAGTGCCGCGCATGCCGGACATCCCCGGCGTCGACGAGTTCGCGGGCAAGGTCGTGCACACCGCCCGCTGGGATCACGACTATGACTACGGTGGCAAGCGCATCGCGGTCATCGGCACCGGAGCCACAGCGCTGCAATTGATTCCGGAGCTGGCCGATGTCGCCTCGCACCTGACGGTGTTCCAGCGCACCCCCATCTGGGTGGTGCCCAAGGTCGACTTCCGCATCGACTGGGGTCTCAAGCAGGCCCTCGACATCGTGCCCGGCCTGCGCCGACTGGTGCGCCTGGCCGTCATGGCCACCTTCGACACCGGCGTATCCACCGCGGGCGTCTTCTACCGCACCACCGGCCCGGCCGTCCGCTTCACCGGCCGAATGATCAAGCGCTGGTACGGAACCCAGGTCCGCGACGAGAAGCTACGCGAACAGCTGACCCCCGACTACGCCCTGGGCTGCAAACGCCCCTCGGTCTCCAACCGCTACCTGCGCACCTTCACCCGCGACCATGTCTCTCTCATCACCACCCCCATCGACAAGATCACCCCCACCGCCGTGGTCACCACCGACGGCGCCGAACACGAGATCGACGTCCTGGTCTGCGCCACCGGCTTCAAGGTCATGGAAACCGGCGCCACCCCGCCCTTCCCCATCCACGGCCGCGGACTCGAACTCGGAAAGTTCTGGCAGGACAACCGCTTCCAGGCCTACCAAGGCGTCTCCATCCCCAACTTCCCCAACCTCTTCCTCATCACCGGCCCCTACGGCTTCGCGGCAGCCTCCTACATAGCCATGATCGAATGCACCGCCGCCCACGCCCGCCGAGCCATCACCGCGGCCCGCGACCGCCAAGCCACCTCGGTAGAAATCCGCCAATCCCCCCACGACGCCTACTGGCGCAAATCCCTCCGCCGCCACAAATCCGCCCTCTGGCAAACCAACGACTGCGAATCCTCCAACACCTACTACATCAACACCCACCACGACGTAGCCGCCATCCGCCCCACCACCCACACCGAAATGTGGTGGGGCAACAAACACTTCCCCCTCAACCACTACCACTACACCCGGGACTGTAAGAACAACGGTGTAACTCCGAATCAAGGAGTGGCACATGGACTCTGATGTGAGGTCCGCCGTGTTGGCCGATACTGACGCGGTGGCCAGACCCAGGAAACC